>JAHFSI010000139.1 GCA_023265835.1 Legionellales bacterium | reverse complement strand
TGATGCGCCTGAAAAATTAACTTGCTTTAATAAGTGATTAGCAAGCACATTGTATATTCTATGTTTATCGATGGGTGCTGTTAATTTTTTCAGTAACATGCGGGATCATAGTAGCAACAGTAACTGGCGTACCATCATAAGGTGGGGCACTTGGGCTATCAGTTGGTTCAATGCTATTTATGTGCTGTTGTACGAAACCGCTGCGCGGCAATTGCGTCCGCAAGAGATCTTAAGCCTGATTTAACTTTCTGAGTATTTTCTAGATCTGAAAAACTTATTTTTACCAAGATCGATATTTTATCGAGCAAAGTGCTCCGTTTTGTTGAATAATTCGGTTGCGAAACTAAAAAACACAAACAAAACAGGAGCGTTCCTGTGATGTGTGAGGTTTCGCAACCCCATTCATTCAACAGGAGCAGCTATTATGCCAACTTTACGTGACAAAATGAAGCAAGAATTAATATTACGTGGATATTCTTTAGGTACACAGTCAAATTATTTAAATTCAGTTATAAAACTACATGATTTTTACAAACGTAATCCTGCTAAATTAAGCGCTGTAGAAATCAAACAATTTTTACTTGCAAGTAGCAATCAATCTCTTGCGCCCAGCACGTATAATATCATCATTCATGGGTTGAAGTTTTTTTATGAAGTCGTATTAGGCCAATCCATGTTGGCCATTCTTATCCCTAGGAAACGTGAGCCACAAAAGTTACCCGATATCTTAAGTGCCGCAGAAGTAGAGCGGATTATCAAGGCAACGACCAATCTTAAATATCGTACGCTGTTCATTCTGATTTACGGTGCAGGATTACGTGCATCAGAAGCTGCTTCACTTCGGACTAGCGATATCGACCGTTCTCGATCTACGATTCACATTCGAGGCGGTAAAGGCAATAAAGATCGCTATGTCCTATTATCATCTGTCATGCTGCAAGCATTAACAGCTTATTGGAAACAACTGCGTTGTAAACAAAAATCCAAGAGTCCGCAGGATAATGAACTTATTTTTCTCAGTCAAATGGGAAGTCCATTATCTTATTCCAGTATAGGAAAAGTTTATCGCCAATCTAAAGCATCTTCTGGCATTAAAAAACAAGGCGGCATTCATGCGCTTCGCCACGCTTTCGCGACTCATGCCCTTGAATCAGGTGCCGATTTATTTGCCATTAAACAGCTTTTAGGACATTCATCCGTTACCTCAACTGTCCGATATTTACGGATGACCGATAAAACATTGCAAAATATTCAATCACCAGTCGATAAGCTTAATCTTTAGTTCAATCTGCTGTATGCCAACATGTGTACCGAAATAGATAAGCAGTCACGTAGATCTGTTGAATTGGCAGATCTCTTTGCGCAATCAGGTGAAACGTATATCGCCCAGCATGGCGTGTCCACTATTCAATATAAAGCCATTACCGCAATCTCTAGTTGCAGAACAGCAAAATTGGGTGGGCATGTCTCGTGTTGTAATCATTGTGGCGCGTTAGAGATAGCCTATAATTCATGTCGCTACCGTCATTGCCCTAAATGCCAAGCACCTAAAAAAGTACGATGGCTAGATGCGCGTAAAGCAGAGGTGTTACCGGTGCCATACTTCCATGTGGTTTTTACACTACCCCATGAGTTAAATCCGATTGCTGCTTATAATCAGGAAACCATCTACAACATCCTATTCAAAGCAGCATGGGGCACTGTTAACACATTAGGACATGATAAAAAACGCCTCAATGGACAAATGGGGATGATGGGTTTCTTGCACACCTGGAATCAACAAGTCAATCGGCATATTCATCTGCATTGTATGGTACCTGCAGGTGCTATCTGTAATGCGGATGGGAAACTGCAGTGGAATCCATCCAAGAAAGATTATTTATTCCCTGTAAATGTCATGGCCAAACTGTTTAGTAAACTGTTTCTCACTGAATTGACGAAGGCATTTAAAAACAATGAGCTGGTATTTAAGGGTTCAATTGCGCACTTGGCTAAAGAGTCAGAATTTATGAAACTGAAATTACAATTAAAGCCTCGCCCAAAAACATGGAATGTCTATGCCAAAGAGCCTTTCAATGGTGCTGACGGAGGCATGGAATATCTCGCACGTTATTTTACAAAAACGGCCATTGGCAATGAACGACTTATCTCGTTTAATGAACAGCAAATTACGTTTAAATGGCGAGATTCCCGCGATAATAATCAAACGAAACTTATGACGCTTGAAGCGCACGAATTTATTCGACGATATTTATCCCACATCCTGCCTCATGGTTTTATGCGTGTGCGTTATTTTGGATTTCTTGCCAATTCTGTTAAAGCCAAAAACATCGCTCTCATTCGAAGTTTGCTCCCTGCTCATGAAACACAACCAGCACCAACAGAGACAGTAATCTTGGAAAGTGTACCTAAAGCCGGAGCCATTGCATTGGATACAACGAACCCAAGTATAAGTCAGGAAAGCCTTAAATTTGAACAATCTCAATTGCATCCATTATCATGCGAGATGCAAATCAACAACACTTCAGTTACCCCATTTTCAGCGGAAAAAAAGACAGAATCAATAGCAGAGCTGATGAAACGTGTTGTGGGTGTTGATATCACGTTGTGCAAACATTGCAAAATTGGTCGACTTGAAAAAATTCAGACTATTCTACCAGGCAGCCTATTTTTACCGACGCCATGGGATACATCATGAACGCAATAAGACATTGGGTGATTAATATGTATCAAATTTTTAAAGAACCTGCTGCATCTGGGAGGATAGCGCTCGTCTTGATTTTACCAAACTCTGTTGTAAACTCAAAAAAAGAAAAAACAGATGTAATAAATAGGCATCAATATAAGATGGCTCAGATTAAATTAGATATATTTTTAATCAAATATTTTTGTTTTTACTCATGCTCCACTCATCAGCAAAGCACTCGCCAAAAGCAAAACCCATAATACCTCCGCATCAAGTTCAATGAAGCGGCTTCGTACAATCCGCCTTTTCCTCAATGCGCGCGAAGATCGTAATGCATTGATGCTTCTTACTGTTAGCGCACTGAGAAAAAGGCACTATTAATTTCTGCGAAGTGACGCCATCCGATTCACCATTAGCCTATAAGCCAGCAGAAGCATTTACTACAACCACATCTGTAGTTGAGCTCTATCGTCCTGATGGT
>JAHFSI010000081.1 GCA_023265835.1 Legionellales bacterium | reverse complement strand
TGCTTAGCACAGCCTCTCCCGCAATTACGTTCAGTTTTTTTATTAAGTCCGAGGGCGGGAGAGGCTGTCCTAAGCGGCTATCTTTTTCTAACTAAGGTCAACCCATCCCCCAGTGGTAGCATGCTCATAGAAACTCGTTGATCTTTCGCAATGTCAGCATTCAAGTTCCGAATCGCAACGGTGTTTTTATCATCATATTCCTCATCAGCCACTTTCCCACCAAACAATACATTATCAATCGCAATTAACCCGCCAGGCCGTATTAATTTTAATGAAAGCTCATAATAAACAGGATAGTTCGCTTTATCCGCATCAATGAATGCAAAATCATACGTATTGGCTTCGCCTTGATTGAGCAGTTGCTGCAAAGTCTCTGCAGCAGGCGCAAGACGTAAATCAATTTTATCTGCCACACCTGCTTTTTCCCAAAAACGACGCGCAATTTTGCTCCATTCTTCATTGATATCACAACCCACGACCTTGCCGTCTGCAGGTAATGCCATCGCAACCGATAGTGCACTATAGCCTGTAAATACGCCAATATCCAAGGTCTTATGAGCACCCAACAATTCAATCAACAAGCCCATAAATTGTCCTTGTTCGGGTGAAATTTGCATCTGGCCCATGCTCATTTTCTGGGTTTGCTCGCGCAATAATTTTTGCACCTCAGATTCACGCAACGAGTTTTTTTGCAGATAGGCGTACAAAATGGGTGTTAGGTTGATAGTAATATCTGACATAAGACACTTCCTGATTTATACTAGCCTATTATTATGTTACAAACAAAGGAGCTAAGCTACTATGAGTATGGGCACCATTATTCTTCTGCTAGTGATTGCAATCAGCATCATTATTGTAATGATTTACAATCGGATCATTGCGCTGATTGAAGCCGTTCGTAATAACCAAAAACAAATTGATATACAATTAGACCGTCGCTTCAAAGTGTTTGAATCATTAATTAACGTAGTTAAAAAATACATGGATTATGAACAAACGACATTGAAAGATGTTGTCGCATTACGTAATCAAGCACAACAAGCCCACGCTCACGGAAATGAGCAAGGCCGTATCGCCGCTGAAAATAAAATCTCGGACATTGCATCTAACCTGAATCTTGTTTTTGAACAATACCCGCAACTCAAGGCCAATGAAAACTGCATGCAGCTGCAAGAAGAAATCGTCAGCACCGAAAATAAACTGGCTTATGCAAAACAAGCGTATAACGATAGCATTGAACGATATAATGCAACAAAAAAATCTTTTTTTACTGAAATGGTCGTAACGGCCTTTCATACCAAATTAAGCTTTGATTTTCCTTATTGGCAATTAAGTGAAGCGAAGGTCGCAGAGCAAGAAAGTTATACGGTTAAATTGTAATGGAAAAAGTACCTGATAAATTAATCTATGCAACGGCAGA
Source organism: Legionellales bacterium (assembly GCA_023265835.1). Classification (GTDB taxonomy): domain Bacteria; phylum Pseudomonadota; class Gammaproteobacteria; order DSM-16500; family DSM-16500; genus UBA4722. Next base: position 8,954 of record JAHFSI010000081.1, on the reverse strand, counting down.
TTGGCGCCAAACTTTACGCGCCAATAACCGCAAAACATTTTTTGTCATTGGGATGTTTTTTTTAATTTATCTTGCACTCGGCATGCTAGTTGATACTTACATTTACAGCACCCACTTTCCTCAAGCACCGCTCACTCAAATTTTCATGGGGCTAGTGACTTTCAAACTATTTCCACTCGTCACATTAATCATGCTTGCTGTCGCGGCCATTTCATTGCTTGTCACTTTTAGTCTGCATGATCGTTTGATGCTGCTTGGTACCGAATATAAAGAAATCAATCCGCAAACAGCACAAACTGCCGCTGAAAAGCAATTGTATCATATTGTTGAAGAGTTAAAAATCGCAGCCGGACTGCGTTATATGCCTAAAGTTTATTTGATTGACGCAGATTATATGAATGCTTTCGCCAGTGGTTATAGTGAGAAATCAGCCATGCTTGCGATCACCCGCGGTTTAATGACTAAGTTAAATCGTGGTGAAATACAAGCAGTGATGGCACATGAAATCAGCCATGTTCGTCATATGGATATTAAGCTGACTTTGATGGCGTCCGTCCTGGCTAATTTGATGATTATGGTACTCGATATGTTTTTCTATAACGTGATTTTTTCCAGCCGCCGTGACAACGAAGGTCGCGGCAATGCGCTGGCTGCCATTATACTGGTTTTACGTTATCTCTTGCCGGTGATTAATATTTTATTGTTACTTTATCTCAGTCGAACCAGAGAATACATGGCCGATGCAGGTTCAGTTGAACTGGTACGCGATAATCAACCATTGGCCTCTGCGCTATTAAAGATTAACGGTGATTACCAAACCCACCAAGACGATTATAATTATCGACAAACTCCGCATGAAAACGTTAGACGCGAAGCTTACATTTTTGATCCGACACAAGCAGGCATTAATCCAATGAGTTCATTGGCGGATGTTTTTTCTACCCATCCTAGTTTAAAAGATCGATTGGCTGCGTTGGGGATCAAGATGTAGTATCAAAAACGGACATAAAAACTCGTTGAAAGAACAACCCATGTATAACTTATTTCCCAACCTACATTTTTCCAGGTAAGGTCTGATATTAACTGAGGAAATGGAATAACCGGCGATACGGAAGCAAAATGCCCGAGTTTTTCGTCATAGCCATAAATTAAACCCAGCCGGTAGCCGAGCTGCCAGCTTAAATCAGGTGTTAGAGGGTCGGTTAACCAATATCTCTGCACTCCGGCCGCATAAGAACGTCGATTTTCGGAATTAATGAATGTCGCTGCGAAAAGACCGCGATAACTAAAACCGATTAAATCATTGCGAGAATTATCCATGTCTTGCGATTCATGTTTCAAATGATAGCTCCACATACCTAATCCCAATATGGGCCTAGGCTCAGGCTTGCCCCATAATTTGGACCAAACACTGTCAGTATCTATTGCATGCGCCGTCTTAAAAAACATAAAAAGAAGCAGGCTGACTAATCTATGAAATTTATTTAGCTTGAACAAATTCAATGTATCTCCAAAGTTTTTCTCTCTATTTATGTTAAATTAAATCACTAGATTTGGGTACCTGTTCAGCGGCCTAATCGTGCCCGTGTGCGTGCCCGTGCCCGCGCGCGTCTTTTCTTTTCATAAAGACAAAAACGCACACGGGCACGATTAGAGCAGCTGAATAGTCACTGACACTTTTTCATTGACAACCCTCCCCTAACTCTTTATGTTCTCTCAAGACATTAGTTGTGTTAAGGAAAACACATCGTGCTGTTTCGTTTATTTGCGCTGCTCCTCATAGGGTTATTTTGCCGCGCTGTCTATGCGGACACAGGTATTGCGCTGACTTATCCACTCATCCCCAAAGATCCCAGCCACTTAAAAGGTTATCGGGGTGCGCTTTGGTATCAACCTGATCGTTTGGCGTGGCAGCACGCTAAAATTTATTTTGATATTAGCTTTGGTCATTGGTGGACCAATGAGTATCCTACAAACCGGGAGATTAATATTTATTCTATTGCGCCTACTTTGCGATATTATTTCATACAACATCCATTCATGTCACCTTTTTTTGATCTAAGTATTGGTGCATCCTATTTAACACGTACCCGTATTGCCGACCGTAATTTGGGTATTCACTTCTCATTCCAAGACCAAATGGGTGTTGGAGCAACATTAGGCAAAGATCAGCGGCTTTCAGTGAGTTTAAGCGCAATACATTATTCGAATTGCAGCATGTCTAGTTCTAATGCAGGGATAACAGTCCCTCTACTCATTAACCTATGGTATAAATTTTAAGTTCTAGCTGGTAAAATCCTGACATGCAAAAACGTATTGCCATCAAAAATCATTTACAAGAAATCCAATTGACCACACAACGCACCGTGGCCATGCTAATTATCATGCTTGTTCTCATCGCATTTCTCATCATGCGCCTTGGGTTTTTACAATTGATTAAACATGATATGTATACAACACTATCAAAGAAAAATTGGCTGGATCTCATTCCAATTGAACCGACGCGCGGATTAATTTATGATCGCAATGGTCTTTTGCTCGCAGAAAATATTCCTGTATTTAGTTTAGATATTATTCCTGAAAAAAATAAAAACATATCTCAAGTTTTGACTGAAATTAGTAAAATCATTCCCCTTAGTGAAACGGACATTACACAATTTAAAAAAGAATTAGCACAACATCGCCGTTTTGATGAAATCCCATTAAAACTTCGTTTAACAGAAATTGAAGTTGCGCGCTTTTATGAAAATCAGTATCGCTTTCCAAACGCACTGATTAAGGCACGGCTGATACGACATTATCCGTTGGGTGCTGCATTCAGCCACGTATTAGGTTATGTAGGGCGCATCAATTTGGATGAATTAGAAAACATCGATGCAACGAATTACAGTGCATCCAATTATATCGGCAAAATAGGTATTGAAAAATATTATGAAGATGAGCTGCATGGTACCGTGGGCTATGAACAAGCTGAAAACGATGCAAATGGACAGCCGGTGCGCGTACTCAAGCAAATTAAACCTGTGCCTGGAAAAAATTTATATTTAACACTAGACAGCCGTTTGCAGCTTGCTGCAGAGCAAGCGTTAGCAGGACACAGCGGCGCGGTCGTTATTATACAGCCCAGCACCGGACAAATTCTTGCAATGGTCAGCGAACCTGCTTTCGATCCTAATTTATTTGTGGCAGGCATTAGCGGCCAAGACTTTCAACAATTGCAGCTTGCGGCCGATAAACCACTTTATAACAGAACATTACGAGGACTGTATCCTCTGGCATCGACCATTAAACCTTATATTGCTTTACAAGGACTGGATTCGGGTAATACCACCCCTGATTTTACTCTGTTTGATCCGGGTTGGTATCAACTACCCAACAAAGAACACATTTATCATGACTGGAAACCGCATGGCCATGGTACGGTCAATTTAAACCTAGCCATTGTGAACTCTTGTGATACTTATTTTTTTGCTCTCGGCCATAAAATGGGAATTCGTGCCATAGACGACATACTAGACCGTTTTGGATTTGGCGAATTGACAGGGATTGATATGGGGGAAGAAGTACCTGGTATTATTGCATCGCCCACTTGGAAGCGCCGCGTCAAAAATACGGCATGGTATGAGGGGGATACGCTGAACTCTTCAATTGGCCAAGGTTTTATGCAAGCAACGCCATTACAATTTGCCCAGGGCATTGCGACAATGGCCAATCGCGGCAAACGCTTTGCTCCACATTTATTGCTCATAGAACAAGAACCAGGTAAACCGCCTGAACCACAAATGGCAACAGAACTAGAGCCTGTCAACTTACACAATGAAGCGTATTGGAAGACGATTATTACTGCCCTGCAAAATGTCATGACACAAGGTACGGGCCATGTGCATTATGGCGATGGTATGCCTTACTCTATCGCTGGAAAAACAGGAACAGGACAAGTCTTTTCTATTAGACATCGCGATGAAGAAGGCAAAAGTGAAGAGCAAGAAAAGTTACCTGAAAAATTACGCGATCAGTCACTCTTTGTTGCGTTTGCGCCCGTTGATAAACCACAAATCGCCATTGCTGTCATTGCAGAACATACTAACTTGGCACCCAATATTGCGCGCAAAATTGTTGATTTTTATTTTTTAGGGCCACCAGCGCCTGTTACGGCCCCTACCCCTAACAAGGAAGCTACTGCAAATGTTATCCACTAATACTTTTCAACGCACACACAATCCACATCAAAATATGGCCCGCTCATTTTGGCGTTATATTCACATTGATCTCTATCTGCTCTTAAGCATTATTTTATTGACGATAATGGGTTTAATTATTTTATACAGCGCAAGCAGTCAAAATAGAGTCGTCTTGGAACAACAAATTTTACATATCAGCCTTGCTTTTGCAGTGATGGTTTTTTTTGCACAAATTCCGCCTCTCCTTTATCAACGCTGGGCCGTTTGGCTGTATGGCATAGGATTATTTTTTCTTATCGCCGTCCTTCTGGTAGGCCATACGGGAAAAGGTGCTGAACGATGGTTAAGTTTAGGTTTTATCCGATTTCAACCGTCAGAACTCATGAAATTAGCATTACCGCTCTTTTTGGCCAGCTATTTTCATAAAATGCATTTACCTTTAAATAATCGGGCTATTTTTGTGGCACTAATGATCATTCTTGTTCCTGCAATATTGGTCAGCAAACAACCTGATCAAAGCACGGCCGCCCTGCTTATCATTGCCGGCGGCAGCGTTTTGTTTCTTGCGGGCTTAAGCTGGCGTTTACTGTGCAGCTTGGCAGGCCTTGCGGTGCTGTGTGCGCCGCTAGTATGGTATTTCATGCACGACTACCAACGTCAGCGTGTGTTGACTTTTCTGAATCCAGAACGTGACCCGTTAAATAAAAGTTATCACATTATTCAATCCAAAATTGCGATTGGCTCAGGTGGTTTATTTGGTAAAGGTTGGTTAAATGGTACCCAATCCCATTTGCATTTTTTACCAGAGCATTCCACAGATTTTATTTTTGCGGTCTGCGGTGAAGAATTTGGTTTTTTGGGCAGCATTATTTTGATTACTTTTTTTATGATTATTATATTACGCGGTTTATATATTACAATTCATGCACAAGACACGTTTTCACGTTTGACCGCGGGTAGTTTGACCTTGATCTTTTTTTTCTCGTTTTTTATTAATATGGGAATGGTCACGGGGATTTTACCCGTCATGGGATTACCATTACCATTAGTGAGCTATGGCGGATCATCCATGATAACATTGATGGCGGGATTTGGAATTTTAATGTCGATACAGACGCATCGAAAACTATTGACGACCTAGGCAGATATGAATAAGTTTTTAATCTTAATACTAACAAGTTTATTTTTGCATTGCACAGCTTATGCAAATACGCATTTTGCCAATCGTCCCAATGTCAAACTCTTTATTCAGCAAATGGTCAAACACCATCATTTTAAAAAAGCACCCCTCGTTGCGTTATTTAACACGGTAACGATGAGGCCGGCAATCATGCGGAAAATAAGGGCCCCCTTAGAAAAAGAACCCTGGAACATTTATCAACATTTATTTGTCACGGAATGGCGGGTAAAACAAGGAGTGAAATATTGGGAACGTAATGACGCTGCATTAGCGCATGCAGAAAAAAAATATGGCGTACCTGCCAGCATCATTGTTGCAACGATTGGGATTGAAACAAAATATGGATTGCATACCGGTAAATTTAGGGTCATTGATTCTTTGTCTAATATTGCCTTCAGTAAAAGTTCTCGTGCACCTTTTTTCCGCGATGAGCTGAAGGAATTTTTACTGCTCGCTCGCGAGCAACACTTGAATCCAGCGAAAGTAATGGGTTCTTATGCAGGCGCCATGGGCCAGCCGCAATTTATGCCCAGCAGTTATAGGCGCTTTGCTGTGAGTTATCATGGACGACATCAAATTGATTTGTCTAATAACCAATTAGACATTATTGCAAGCATTGCTAATTTTTATAAATTACACGGCTGGGAAACCCATAAACCGATTGCTGTTCCTATTTTATCGAATGATCGTCCTTTTCATTTCTTTTTCCTTAGTCAAAAAGAAAAAAATCGGTTAATGTCTCGATCAGCATTAATAAATTATAGCAGTACACAAGATCTTGAATTACTAAAAAATAATCCGCATAAATTGATTGCATTGCCTACCTATTGGGGCAATGAAAATTGGTTTGGGTTCCATAATTTTGACGTGATCAAACGATATAACGCAAGCGACTTATATGCTATGTCGATATGGCAGCTAAGTCATCGTATTTTGTCATTACGGGAGAAGACCGCTGATGGTTAACAAGATGGGGTTGCTCAGTTCAAAACAATATCGATTTTTTCAAATCGTATGTTGTTTAGGATTGCTTGTCTTTGGATTGTTAAATGGCTGCTCCACTTCCAGACGTGACGGCCCGCCTTCTTATAATGTTGATGTCTCTAGAATTCCCAATGCTGTACCTAAAGTAGAACCGCTGAGTCGAGCAGGTAATAAACCTTATGTTGTGTTTGGAAGAAAATATTATGTGATGAGATCCAGTAAACACTATGAAGAGCGTGGTATTGCTTCATGGTATGGCACGAAGTTTCATGGACGACATACTTCAAATGGAGAACGATATAATATGCTGGCCATGACAGCGGCGCATAAGACTTTACCACTGCCTACTTATGTTGAAGTGACTAATTTAAAAAACGGTAAAGTTGTCATTGTGAAAGTGACAGATCGTGGGCCGTTTGAAAGCAATCGGCTGATTGATTTATCTTATTCCGCGGCGAAAAAATTGGGTATGCTGGGGCATGGTACTGCTCCTGTGGATGTGAGAGCCATTGATCCTATGCAATATGATAGAAATAATCGTGCGGTCAATTCTTTGTTTTTAGCAGAGAATACGCCAAGACGCGGAACAACATCGCATTATGTTCGTCCTGTCCATCATCCCGTCTATATTCGAGTCGGCGCTTTTCGTAATAGGGTCTATGCTGAGAAATTAAAGAGTCGTTTAACATCGGTGATTGGATCACCGGTGAGTATTACTCGGCTGGCCCATTTGAATAATTTATATCGCGTGCAAATTGGGCCTATACATGATGCTATTAATGTTGCACAAATCAATAGGCAATTGAGGTCTATGGGGATCAAGGGGATTGCTTAGCATATTGGTATTGAGAAAAATAATGAATGTATTTATTTATCCCCCCTTCCTGACCTTCCCCCTGAGGGGGAAGGAATGTTCTAGTTGTCATTGAAGAAACTTAGAATTTTCCTTCCCCCTCAGGGGGAAGGTCAGGAAGGGGGGATAAATATTCATTATTTTTCTTACATTGAGTGAACTTATATAATTTAAAAAGGAGATTGTAATGATGATGATGCGTCTGTATAGGCTTCGCAACTACTACAAAAAGCCGAAAAAAATGCAACCCGGCTCACCACCTTGTGTTTCAACTCCTATCAACCATACACAAGCAAATACACCAAAGCCTGTCATTAACGAAGAGCATTTAAACCATGGTTGTTATGACTCGTTTAAACAACGAGTAAAATATCTCTATAACCGATTTTCACTGTACTTTTATTCTCCTTCGACCAAAAAAGAAAAGCAGGACGTTGAGCTCAAAGAATTGAGGACAACAAATCGTTCAGAAAAAAGGATATAAACGGAGCAATTCATTTGATTAGCGTGCTTATCTCCATCATCAGCATTGTCCTCACTATTTTTCTCATTGTCGGCGTGCATGAATTCGGCCATTTTATTGTCGCCCGTTGGGCCGGCATCAAAGTGTTGCGTTTTTCCTTGGGTTTCGGCAAAACATTATTTAAATGGTACGACAAAAAAGGCACGGAGTTTGTCTTGGCGGCTGTTCCTTTAGGCGGCTATGTCAAGATGCTGGATGAAACCGAAGAAAAAGTGGCTGACCATGAACTGCATCTCGCTTTTAATCGTCAACCGCTCTATAAAAAAATCGCCGTGGTGATTGCAGGCCCTTTGGCTAATTTCGTTTTTGCTTTTCTCTTGTATTGGCTGCTTTTTGTCATTGGTTTCACGACGATTGTGCCTGTTATTGGCAAAGTGATACCACAGTCTCTTGCAGCGGAAGCGGGCCTGAAACCAAAGGATGAAATACTCAGCATCAACAATAAAATCACCCGTGATTGGAATGCGGTGGTATTTCGCCTTATGATGTATATTGGCGAAGAGAAACAGATAAACATCACAACACAACCATTACATTCGCACCTGATTCAGGAACACACGCTAGATTTGACTCATTGGAAAATCGATAATTTAAAACCCGACCCTTTACAAAGTTTAGGGATTGAACCTTATTTGCCCGAGGTACATCCGCCGAAATTCAAATGGCCTGATGAGTTGGTACGTAAAACTCAGTACGGCTTTTTTACCGCCCTCGCTCCTGCTAAACACCAAGTCATCGATTTCATCTCGCTTAATTTTGTGTTCCTTGGAAAAATGCTGACAGGAAAAATTTCCTTACAAGGTTTAGGCGGGCCGATTACTATTTTTGAAAGTGCGGGGACTGCGCTTAATAATGGGATATTGCCGTTTATCAGCTTTTTGGCTTTTTTTAGTATTGCGATTGGGGTTATTAATGTGTTGCCTGTGCCGGGGTTAGATGGGGGGCATTTATTAATATACTTGATTGAATTTGTTAGAAGACGCCCGTTGTCGATACGAGTGCAGAGCATTTTACTGCGTATTGGGATTGTTGCTTTGATACTTTTGATGACGCAGGCAGTGGTGAATGATGTTTTGAGGTTGTAGGCCTGTTATCTCTGCACCTGTTCATTCAGCCTCGCACCTGTCATCCCGCAAAATTTTCGTCCTCTGTTTTCAACAAAAAAACTGGTTTATCACGAAAATTTGTGCGGGATCCGGTTAGCGGCCCTAATATGTACTCTGTTATTCTATA
>JAHFSI010000080.1 GCA_023265835.1 Legionellales bacterium | reverse complement strand
TCGTATTGCTTGAAAATGTTCGCCTGGTTCCTGGTGAAAAAGATAACAAGCCAGAACTCGCGAAAAAAATGGCGAGTTTATGTGATGTTTTCGTAATGGATGCTTTTGCGACTGCCCATCGCGCCGAAGCCTCCACCTGCGGAATCATTGAGTACGCTCCGATTGCATGCGCAGGCCCTTTATTGCTAACTGAACTGGCCGCGCTACACAATATCATGCATAAAGCAAAACACCCTGTCGTTGCCATTGTTGGCGGCTCGAAAGTATCTACGAAACTGGGATTATTGGATTCGCTTTCGCAAAAAGTAGATACCTTGATTGTCGGTGGCGGCATCGCCAACACTTTTATTGCTGCGCAAGGTTATACGGTTGGCAGATCACTTTATGAGCCAGACCTCATTGATATAGCAGAACAGCTCACGCTGAACGCAAAACAACGTGGCGCCGAAATTCCTATCCCAACGGATGTCGTTGTCGCAGACAAACTGTCTGAAGACGCGGAAAGCTCTGTTCGTCTTATTTCTCAAGTGGATGACAACGAAAAAATTTATGATCTAGGCCCCGATTCAATTAAAAAATATGTGGGCATTATCAAAAAAGCAAAAACGATTCTTTGGAACGGCCCTGTGGGCGCTTTTGAAATAGAGCAATTTGGTGAAGGAACAGAAGCCATTGCACAAGCGATTGCGGACAGTAAAGGTTTTTCTGTTGCAGGTGGCGGAGATACCTTAGCAGCGATTGAAAAGTACCATATTGCCGATAAAATAGATTATATTTCCACCGGCGGCGGCGCTTTCTTATCTTATTTGGAAGGAAAACCATTGCCTGCTATCGACGCCTTAGAAAATCACGCAGCAAAGCATGAGAAAGTCACATGATGATGCCGTTACGCCGTACTAAAATTGTTGTTACTTTGGGGCCGTCGTTAGATGACTCCGAGATGTTGGAACGAGTCATTATTGAAGGTGCGGATGTTTTTCGTGCTAATTTTTCGCATGGCTCGCTTGAAACCCATGAACAACGAATCACTCAAGTACGTGAGATTGCCAAAAAACATAATAAAGTAGTGGCTATTTTAATTGATTTACAAGGCCCCAAAATTCGCATAGGCCGGTTTAAAAATAAAAAAATTCACTTAAAAGAAGGCCAGCGTTTTGTCTTTGATACTGAGCTCGATTCTGATGGCGGCACAGAAGAAAGTGTTAGCCTGGATTATAAAAATTTGCTGCACGATGTTCATTCGGGTGACACGTTATTGCTAGATGATGGCCGTATTGTCATGACCGTGGAACAAGTCAAAGGACATTGTATTGATTGCCAGGTGGTTGTTGCCGGCGAACTGTCAAATAACAAAGGCATCAATCGATTAGGCGGCGGTCTTTCTGCTGAAGCACTCACGGACAAAGATCGTTCCGACATTCTGGATGCCGTACGTCTGCAAGCAGATTATCTGGCTATCTCTTTTCCACGCAACGCCGATGATGTAAAAGAAGCACGTACTTTACTTAAAGCAGCGGGCGGCACCGCGGGCATTATTGCGAAAATTGAACGGGCCGAAGCCGTCACTAATATCGAGGAAATTGTCAAGGCCGCAGACGGCGTGATGGTAGCACGCGGTGATTTGGGCGTGGAACTTGGTGATGCAGAATTACCCGGCGTGCAAAAAAATATTATTCATACCGCACGCGCACTCAATAAACCTGTCATCACTGCCACCCAAATGCTTGAAACGATGACTTATAATACGATCCCCACGCGCGCTGAAGTGTCTGATGTGGCCAATGCTGTATTGGATGGAACGGATGCGGTGATGTTATCACAAGAATCGGCGGTAGGAAAATACCCTGATAAAGCGGTTGCGGCTCTGAATCGAATTTGTCTCAGCGCAGAAAAAAATCCTATTTCTAAACGTTCACGCCACCGAATGGACGTTCAATTCAAATATGTGGATGAAGCCATTGCCATGGCAACTATGTATACGGCCAATCACATCGACATTAAAGCCATTATCGCCTTGACTGAATCCGGTACCACCCCTCTTTGGATGTCACGCGTTCGCTCCAGCATCCCTATTTATGGATTAAGCCGGCATGTTACCACTCAGCGGCGTATGGCACTTTATCGCGGCGTTTACCCTATTGCTTTTGATGCCACTCATATTGATAGACGCGTACTCAATCAAGCGGCCGTACATGAATTGCAAAGCAGAAACATCCTCAAAGAAGGTGATTTAGTCATTATCAACAAAGGTGATTTAATCGGCATTCATGGGCGTACCAACTCTATGAAAATTGTGACTGTAGGAAGCTTGCCGCAGGTTAATCTAGATAAATAAACGTAACAGATCAAGCCACCCAACACTGTTATCCCCGCGCTCAACATTGTCATCCCCGCGCAGGCGGGGACCTATTCATCCAAAGCACCTTTCCTGCCATAAGCCGAATGGGTCCCCGCCTGCGCGGGGATGACAATGTTGGGTACCTGAGCTAATACAAATAAACCTCACCGCAATGTCTCAGTCAATCGCAGCAAAGCGCCGCGCAACTCTCGCAAATCAAAAAGAAACTCGGTGAGATAAACGTATTCTTTTGTCGTTGTAATCGAAGCAACTTCTAAGTCTGAAGGCAATCTTTTTTTAAATCTTCTTTCTATTTCAGCTAACTCCGCGTCAAAATCAAGCAAGCCTTCGGATAATTTTTTCAATCCTAGCACAGTATTAAGCGCCGCGATAAACTGCTCAACCCGTAAAACACATTGCAAAAGTGGCTCTCGAATCGTATCTACTAAATCTTTATCATAATGAAAACGGACCAAATGATGTATGGCAAATAAAATTTCACCAATTTGGCTGACTTTCATAAAAAAATATCGATAACCTTTTTGCAGCGCAAGATCAAAACCCGCTTCGTATATCCACACCGGCAGTTTCTGCATATGCTGCTCAACCATTATTTTTTGTTGTTCTACGGCCGTTAAATTTCCATTGATTAATGCAGAAACCAGCGCGGAAAAATACTTGGCATACGATTTCAAGATAGGAATAAATGTAAGACGGTATTCTACATCAACACGGTCGGGTAAAATAATAAGGTTAGCTAAAATACCTATCAAAGCACCGAGCACCACATCATACATGCGGGCATAGAGAAAATGGACAGATGAGAAAATCAATGAGCCTGCAATCACCGCAATAGAAATGAAAAGAAAACGCCATAGCCCTTGATAAAGCGCGCTGCCCGTGGAGGTCAACATGACGACAACCGTAGTAAAAGGCAGCCATCCTTGTTGAGTGCCCGTCGCTAAATAATTTACGATCAATGCAATGATCAATGCACAGAGTATTCTTGTTAAATGTCTTACCGAGTTCACTTTAATTAGTTTTTTCATAGAATTGACTTATTGCATCATTGAGCGCATAGAGGTCCTGAATAAAAAATAAAAATATAATCGGCTCGTTCGAAGCAATTTTCAAAACACGATCAGAGATGGCTTCAAAAGCATGAATGGCTGCTGCCATTTCTTCAGAATCAAAAAAATGTTTGTTGTAGAAAAGACTTTTTGCGATTTTTCTTAGTGCTGTAGTCGATGACTTCTCTAAGGATTGCATTTCCACAAAACACATTTCAAACAGGGCCTTTTCATGAACACGAAACCGTAATTGGTTTAAAGAAAAGATGATTTCGCTTAAATGTTCTACCTTCGAGAAAATGACTTGCCATTTTGTCGAATTATTTTTATTACTCTTTAGCCAATAACGAGCAAGCCCTGCTTTCCTTAACCATTTTGAACGTTTCTGATTGATAGCTTTTTCATGGTCCGATTGCCTGAAAAAATAATCTTGCTTAATATAACAAGCGAAATAAGCCTGCTGTAGTTGGGCCAATGTATTCAAACAATTTGAAATTACCAGCCTAATAAGCAACTCATATAACCCATTCATTATACGCAGCAAAATATGTTCCTTGTTTTGGTCTTCAAACTATAACCCATTACACCTCAAAAAAAGGTTATTGTCATCCTGAGCGAAACGAAGGATGACAACCTTTGTTTTTTTCAGCAGTTAAATCTCGCATCTTGAGATGCAATGGGTATATAATTCCCCATTTTATGAAAGTGATGTCCATACCTTATGCAATTTAAATTCAAAATAATACTGCAATATCTTGCTCCTCAACAGATGTTGTCATGGCTCGCAAAGACGCTTTGTGAATGCCGCTGGCACTGGTGGAAAAATTGGCAAATTAATTTTCTTATCAAGCACTATGGCGCCAGTTTACAACCTGCCAAACTAGAAAACATAGAAGATTATCCTACTTTTAATAGTTTTTTTACTCGTACATTAAAGCCGGAAGCAAGGCCCATTGTGCAAGGCAGTAATGAAATTGCTTCTCCTGCAGATGGCACTATCAGTCAAATCGGTAAGATACAGCAAGAAACCTTGCTGCAAGCTAAAGGTTTTTATTTTACCTTGAACACCTTGTTAGGTGGTTTTGAAACGCATGCAAAAACATTTACTGACGGCCGCTATGCCACCCTCTATCTTGCTCCTGGAGATTATCACCGCGTCCATATGCCTTTCACCGGCACGCTGCTTGAAACAATTCATATTCCCGGCAAGCTTTTTTCTGTTAATCAGCTCACCACCGAACATATCCCGCAATTATTTTCACGCAATGAACGCTTGGTTTGTTTATTTGACACTGCCATAGGACAAATGGCTGTTATTTTAATTGGTGCAATGTGCGTAGGCAGCATTCAAACAGTTTGGTCTACTGAAGGGCCTCGAACAAAAACGATAAAAAGCACACTTTTTTCTGGTCATTTAAAAATAGAACGCGGGGCTGAACTCGGACACTTTGAAATGGGATCGACAGTGATTGTCCTATTTGAAAAAAACACCATTGAATGGTCTGACTTGCTGGGCCCTGAAACATCCGTAAAAATGGGACAATTATTAGGAACTTTTTAATTAGAATGGGTTGCTCTTCCTGCCGCGCAAGCTCGCAGTCGCAATGACGAAGAGAGGTAAAAACAAAAAAATAAGGGCAATCTAAAAGACTGCCCTTACCCCTTCTATCTTAGGCATCCAGCCCTGTCTGCTAGTCCCTAGCAAACGATGTCCTTGAATCTCTGAAGCACAAATCCTTGCGCCGGTCCCTTCGTTTCGTCCTTGAACTCTAAATCATAGCAAAAGTATAACGATGCCCTCTCATTGAACAAGCGTATTATTTTGTAAAAGAACAACACAATAATTTGATTGTTAAATTTTTCAATTGGTTAAGAAAAAACAAGCTAAAAATATCCAAGACAAGCTAGTATTATCTTAAACTGATCATAGCATTAGTCTCACACATGTTAAGCCCCTTTCTTAACTAGGCTTAAAAACTCTGAGCGGGTTCCTCTATCAGTACGAAAACCACCTAGCATGACGGAAGTTGTCATCACCGAATTTTGTTTTTCTACACCACGCATCATCATACATAAATGCTTGGCTTCAATAATGACCCCTACTCCCCAGCCGCCCGTAATATGCAACATGGTTTCAGCAATTTCTTTGGTTAATCTTTCCTGTACTTGTAAACGCCGCGCAAACATATCAACGATACGCGCTATTTTTGATAATCCAATGACCTTACCACTCGGAATATAAGCAACATGACATTTGCCAATAAAAGGAAGCAAATGATGTTCGCATAATGAATAGAGCTCAATGTCTTTCACTATAATCATCTCATCATTATTTGATTCAAATAATGCGCCATTCACAATTTCTTCTATGGATTGCTTATATCCTTGAGTTAAAAATTGTAATGCCGTGGCTGCGCGTTGTGGTGTTTCTTTTAAACCATCACGAGAAACATCTTCGCCTATTGCTGCAATAATTTTTTTAAAATGATTTTCCACTCTCTCACCTATTAGTAATGTACCACTTATCCAGGCGGCCAAATCAAACGACGGCCCCCTAATAAATGCAAATGAATATGAAACACGGTTTGGCCTGCGCCTGGATTACAGTTCATCACTAACCGATAACCCTCTTCGGCTATGTTGTTCTCTTTTGCTATTTTTTTAGCTGTTTGCACCATATGGCCTAACAGGGCTGTATCTTCCTCCTCTACTTCATTCAGCGTAGCAATATGCTTACGCGAGATGACAAGTTTATGCTGAGGTGCATGAGGATTAATATCATTAAATGCCACCACTTTATCATCTTGATATATTATTTCAGCCGGGACAATGCCCTGAGCAATTTTACAAAACAAGCAATCCATGGACCGTTCCTTTTTTCTAAAGAGGGGGGGGATAGCTTACTGGATTGTATGGAAATTTTCCAGCATGACATGGCCCAATCTATAGCGGGCAAAAACCATACTCGATTTGACCTTGTTCGCTTTCTCGAGTAAAGTTGACTCTCATTTTTGGGCCTTAATTTATGCAAATTCTGAATATTGCAGGTTATAAGTTTATCACTCTCGACCATTTATCGGAGTTGAGGCTTTCTTTGCTTGATCAATGCAAGATATTGTCATTAAAAGGGACTATTTTATTAGGCCCAGAAGGAACCAATATCACACTGGCCGGAAAATTAGCTGATGTAGAGGCTTTTAAAACCTATCTCAATATGCAACCGGATTTTAGTGATATCGCTTTTAAAGAAAGCTATTCTGCCGTCCAGCCATTTAAACGACTTAAAGTAAAAGTTAAAAAAGAAATTATTACTTTCCGCCAACCTGAAATACATCCGGAAACTCAGCGTGCACCGGCGATTTCTCCGCAGCAATTTAAAGAATGGCTAGACCAAGGCCGAGAACTAACGATTTTGGACACGCGCAATGATTATGAAATTGAGTTCGGAACTTTTATCGGTGCAACTCAGCTCCATATTCAAGATTTCTCCGAATTTCCACAAGCAACAAAATCACTCTCTACGGACAAACCTATCGTCATGTTCTGCACCGGCGGTGTGCGCTGCGAAAAAGCAGGACTGCATCTATTAAACAAAGGATTTTCAGAAGTCTATCAATTAGACGGCGGCATTTTAAATTATTTTGCTATAGTAGGCGGCGCACATTATACAGGCGCTTGTTTTGTATTTGATGAACGCGTTGCATTACAACCTAATTTACAACCCATCACTCAATGAAAGGAACGACAAATGAGCTTAGAAAAATTACCCGCAGGACGAAACGTACCTGATGATGTGAATGTTATCATTGAAATTTCATCGCATAGTGATCCTATTAAATATGAAGTGGATAAAAAAAGCGGCATGCTGATGGTAGACAGATTCGTAGCAACTTGCATGCATTATCCCTGTGATTATGGTTTTATTCCGCATACGCTATCAGAAGATGGTGATCCCGTGGATGTTTTAGTGGTAGCACCTTTTTCATTAGCACCCGGTGTTGTGATTCGTTGCCGGCCTGTTGGCATGTTGTTGATGACTGATGAGTCCGGCGTCGATACTAAAATATTAGGCGTGCCCGTTGATAAACTTTCTACGCGATATCAGCACATACAAAAACCAGAAGATTTAGGCGCAGAGTTTCTTGCCTCAGTGGAACATTTTTTCCAGCATTATAAGGACTTAGAAAAAGGAAAATGGGTGAAAACGAATGGATGGAAAGATGCGAATGCGGCGAAAAAAGAGATATTGGCGGGGGTTGAGAGGTTTAAAAAGGAAATAGCATAGGCAAGCCCCATTGGCTTTGTACGTCGTTATAAACCGCCTGCGGAAGCACAACAATCACTGGTTTTTTCGCTGGGTCAAGCCAACTTAATATATGCACTAGTTCATCTTGCTCCATCGCCACGCAGCCTGTTGTGCCCGCTTCGGGACTTTTCCAAACATGCATAAAGATACACGAGCCATTTCCTACTGTGTTCGTTTCGTTATAACGAATAACACTTCCCCACGTATATTGCGGCACAATCTCTAACATGTGTTCACCGCTTGTATTTGGATCCCAGTTATTCATCGTGGCACTATCAATTAATTGGTTATAGTACGAAGACTTTTTGTCATCGACACAAATACTGGTGTTCGTCAAAGGTAAATAAGGCCAGTTCATGTGAGGGATTGAGCGGGCATTAGGTGCAAAACCAAATGCGGTGCCTAATGGATAAATACCGGCAGGTGAGCGTCCGTCTCCTTCTTGCTTTTGTTGTTCTGTTGCCGATAAAGGATACCACTGAGAAACTTCGGGGCCCCATGCCATGCCATTTTTGCCTAATACAATCGGGATAGGGCCTTTGCTCACTAAACGCCATCGGTTATTTAGTGCTGGACGTTGATATAGCTGTAAAGTTCCTTGAAATGAGTTCCATGTAGGAGAGAGTACTAGTAATAATTGGCGGCTGTTGTGTAATAGCTTAGGGCCGGATAAAAGCGTGGAAGCAGAGCAAGAGAGCGATATAAAAAACAAGATGGTAAAGGACAGAGATTTTTTGGTATACATATTTTACCTTGTGAAGTGAAGATGATGTTGTTGGATGATATTTTATTCCCCCCTTCCTGACCTTCCCCCTGAGGGGGAAGGAAAATTCTAAGTTTCTTCGTTGATAATTAGGACATTCCTTCCCCCTCAGGGGGAAGGTCAGGAAGGGGGGGATAAATTTAAAAATACATTACTCAATTAGGTTAAGTCGCCTCAACTTCTTTCATGCTCAACCGAACCCTTCCTTGCTTATCTATCTCAATCACCTTCACCCTAACGACTTGCCCTTCCGCCAATCTATCACTGACTTTCTCAATCCGCTCATTAGCAATTTGCGAAATATGCACCAATCCTTGTTTGCCTGGAAGCACATTGACAATCGCACCAAAGTCCATCAATTTAACGACTGTGCCCTCATAGATAGCACCCAATGCAATGTCTGCGGTGATGGCTTCAATGCGGCGCATCGCATTTTCACAAGCAGCTAAATCTGCCGCAGCAATACGCACTACACCATCATCAGTAATATCAATGACTGTTTTGGTTTCTTCAGTCAATGCACGAATCATCACACCGCCTTTGCCAATCACGTCACGTATTTTATCTGATGGAACACGCATCGTTAAAATCCGTGGAGCATAAGCTGACATTTCAGTCCGAGGATGGCTGAGTGCGCTGTCCATAATGCCTAAAATATGTAATCGGCCTTCTTTTGCTTGATCTAACGCATCTCTCATGATGTTTTCGGTAATACCATCAATTTTGATATCCATTTGTAATGCTGTCACTCCATTTAAAGTGCCTGCTACTTTGAAATCCATGTCACCTAAATGGTCTTCGTCACCTAAAATATCAGATAATACCGCGTAGCGATCGCCTTCTTTGACCAGACCCATCGCAATGCCCGCTACATGTGCTCGAGTAGGCACACCCGCATCCATCAATGCCAGACTTGCACCACAGATAGTTGCCATAGAACTTGAGCCATTGGATTCTGTGATTTCAGAAACGACACGAAGCACATAAGAAAATTCTGCTTGTGAAGGCAATATAGCTGTCAAGCCCCGTCTTGCCAAATTACCATGGCCAATTTCGCGGCGCTTGGGGCTGCCGACAAAACCCACTTCGCCCACTGAAAAAGGCGGAAAGTTGTAATGCAACATAAAAGTATCTTTACGTTCGCCTTCTAATGCATCAATTATTTGCGCATCGCGCTCAGTACCTAAAGTAGCCGTGACAATGGCCTGTGTTTCGCCGCGAGTAAATAAAGCTGAACCATGTGTACGCGGCAAAAAGCCTGTTTTAATAGCAATCGGACGCACTGTTTTAGTGTCTCGTCCATCGATACGCGGCTGGCCATCTAAAATTCGGCTGCGCACAATATCACTTTCTAAATGGTTCAACACATATTTAATGTCCGCTGTTAAAACAGTCTCATCCTCTTTTCCTGCATTGGCAAGCAATACCTTTTCTAGAATAGAATCGCGTATCTCTGCAATCGTATCTTGACGTTCTTGCTTATCACTTATTTGATAGGCACGCGTGATTTCGGCTTTTGCTAACTCGGTCACTTGTTTTTGCACAGCCAAGTTCATGCTCGGCGCTTCCCATTCCCAAGCCGCTTTGCCTCCTTCGCGAGCGAGTTCTTTAATGGCCGCGATCACCGCTTGCATTTCACGATGACCAAACATCACGGCACCTAACATGACTGCCTCAGGCAACTCTTGCGCTTCGGATTCTACCATCAGCACAGCATGTTCCGTGCCTGCGACAACCATTTCTAATTGTGATTTTTTTAATTCAGAATTTGTTGGATTTAAAACATAAGCGCCATCGATATAACCAATACGCGCAGCACCCAAAGGCCCCATGAAAGGCAACCCAGACACGGCCAATGCGGCAGAAGCGCCAATCATTGCAGGAACGCTGGGATCAATGTCTGGATTCATAGATAGGACAGTTGCAATAAT
>JAHFSI010000079.1 GCA_023265835.1 Legionellales bacterium | reverse complement strand
ACAATACGAAGATGGTTGTGACTTTGATAGCACCCATTGCGATGGAAGAAGGACTGCGCTTTGCTATTCGCGAAGGCGGCCGTACCGTGGGCGCTGGTGTTGTGTCTAAGATACTTGAGTAGAGTTATAGGTCAGTAGCTCAATTGGCAGAGCAGCGGTCTCCAAAACCGCAGGTTGGGGGTTCGATTCCCTCCTGGCCTGCCATGAATGATTGAACGTTGAAATTGATTTTAGAGTTAGGGCAATACAGTGATGGTACTTAAAACAATAGAGGGCCAGCGTGGTTCGACATCAGATTGGATTAAATGGTTAATCGCTGTTTTTTTGTTAGGCGCAGGTATAGTAGCTAATTATTATTATAGCAACCAGCCTTGGCCGTTACGATTGTTGGGTTGGTTATTTTTGCTTGGCATCGTGGCTGTGATCGTTTTGCAAACCTATCAAGGTAAGCAAGCACTTAATTTTGCGCGTGAATCACGCATGGAGTTGCGTAAAGTCGTATGGCCGACTTACCAGGAAACAGTGCAAACAACACTTTTTGTCGCGGCGATGGTGTTAGTGCTTGGGCTTATTTTATGGGGCATTGACGGTGTATTAATGTGGCTGATTGGCTGGCTGACCGGACAAAGAGGATAATTAATTTATGGCAGATAAACGTTGGTATGTGGTGCATGCCTACTCAGGATCTGAAAATTATGTTAAGCAAGCATTGTTAGATCGCATAAGTACCTATGGTGTAGCGGAATTATTTGGCGATATTCTAGTGCCCACAGAAGAAGTGGTAGAGTTGCGCGGCGGACAAAAACGTAAAAGCGATAGAAAGTTTTTTCCGGGCTATGTATTGGTTGAAATGGAAATGAATGATAAAACTTGGCATTTAGTCAAGTCTATCCCTAAAGTGATGGGATTTATTGGTGGAACCAGCGATAAACCGGCGCCGATTACTGCTGAGGAAGCAGAGACCATATTGCAGCGCATGCAAGACAGCAGTGATAAGCCTAAGCCCAAGGTCTTGTTTGAAATTGGTGAAGTGGTGCGTGTCATCAATGGGCCTTTTGCAGACTTTAATGGTGTGGTTGAAGAAGTCAATTATGAAAAGAACCGCATGCGTGTAGCGGTATTGATTTTTGGTCGCTCAACGCCAGTGGAGCTGCAGTTTGATCAAGTTGAAAAAGGATAGGCTAAAAAAATGTTTTATTTAAAGGGGAGCTTATTAGGTTAAGCGTTTGTACCCACATTGGAGAAGTGTTATGGCAAAAAAGAAAGTCAAAGCGTTAGTCAAGCTGCAAGTCAAAGGGGGCGCAGCAAATCCAAGTCCACCTGTAGGGCCTGCATTAGGCCAGCAAGGTGTCAACATCATGGAATTTTGTAAGGCGTTTAATGCTAAAACACAAACACCAGAATGCCAAGGCAAACCGTTGCCTGTAGAAATCACGGTTTATGAAGATCGTAGTTTTACCTTTATTATTAAAACACCGCCTGCTTCTTATCTCATTATGGAAGCGATTAAATTAGAAAAAGGCAGCAGCACGCCGAATACGAATAAAGTGGGCAAAATTACACGTAAGCAGCTTGAAGCGATTGCGAAAATTAAAATGCCAGACTTAAATGCAGCGAGTTTAGAGGCTGCAGTCAGTATGATTGCAGGCAGTGCGCGTAGTATGGGCGTTGAAGTAGAGGGAGGCAAATAACCATGGCTGTATCAAAACGAGTGCGCGCAATTAAAGAAAAATTAGTGCCTGGAAAATTATACTCACCCGCAGAAGCAATGGCTTTATTGCAAAGTATGCCGCTGGCTAAGTTTAATGAAAGTGTGGAAGTGTGTGTGAACTTAGGCGTGGATTCACGCAAGTCAGATCAAGGTGTGCGAGGTTCTATTGTTTTACCTAATGGAACAGGCCGTACTATTCGAGTGGCTGTATTCACATCACCTGCTAATGCAGATGCTGCTACCAAAGCAGGCGCTGACAAAGTCGGATTTGAAGACTTAGCAGAAAAAGTGAAAGCGGGTGAAATTGATTTTGATGTTGTTATTGCCACACCGGATGCAATGCGTATCGTGGGCTAGCTCGGTCAGGTGTTAGGGCCGCGTGGTTTGATGCCAAATCCTAAAGATGGCACGGTGACACCTGATATCGCTACTGCAGTGAAGAATGTGAAAGCAGGGCAGGCACGTTATCGTACTGATAAAGCAGGCATTGTACATTGTATGATTGGCAAGATTAATTTTACTGCGGATGCTTTGGTGCAAAATTTAGAAGCATTGTTAGCTGCATTAAAGAAAGCAAAACCCAGCTCAGCAAAAGGCATTTATTTCAAGAAAATTACAGTGTCTAGCACAATGGGGCCTGGGTTACAGATAGATATGTCGAGTGTAGGGGTGTTGTAAACTCGATGTGACAAGCTTAGATAGGTGGTTGACGAAGCAATGTAAGGCTGAGCAATCCCTGTCAAAGACCGTAGGTGCGAATGCTTAATATACTATTTGGTCTTGTTCTTTTAAGGCAGAAAGTAAGCCTACGCAGATGGTGGTGATGCCGAACATCATAGAGGTATTGCTGTTCGTCAACTGGTGTTACTGAGTAGTTATCGTTTGCGAGACCTACAAAGTAATAAATTAAAAGAGGTAATGAATGACCTTAAAATTGAGTGATAAAAAAGACATCGTTGCTGAAGTGGCTGCGGTGGCAATGCGGTCTACTTCTGTCGTTGCGGCGAATTATTCGGGCTTAACGGTTAAACAGGTTACAGGCTTGCGTGATGCAGCTCGTAAAGCGGGCGTACATGTGCAAGTGGTACGTAATACGTTAGCGCGCCGTGCTTTTGAAGGAACACCGTTTGCTTGCATGGATCCTGCGTTGGTAGGGCCCTTGGTTCTGGCGTTTTCCGGTGATGATCCGGGTGCAGCAGCGCGTGTATTTAAAGAGTATGCTAAGAAGTTTGAAAAACTGGAAGTAAAGGCCTTGTCAGTTGATGGTCTGTTGTTGCCGGCAAAAGACTTGGGTCGCTTAGCAGATCTGCCTACACGCAATGAAGCAATTTCAATGTTGATGTCTGTAATGCAAGCGCCGATTGTTAAGTTTGTACGTACCTTAGCGGAACCTCATAGCAAGTTAGTACGTACTTTTGCTGCTCTGCGTGATAAAAAACAGCAAGAGCAAGCGTCTTAATAATAGGGTTTAAATTTTAATTTTATATAAAGTGGAGTGATGAATACCATGTCTGCAAAAGAAAGTGTTATAAGCAAAGAAGATCTATTAGGTGCCATTTCAGCAATGAGCGTAATGGACGTTGTTGATTTAATTAAAATGATGGAAGACAAATTTGGCGTCTCGGCTGCTGCTGCGGTCGCGGTTGCTGCACCTGCAGCAGGTGGTGCGGTTGCTGAAGCAACAGAAGAGAAAACTGAATTTGTTGTCCACATGTCTAAGTCTGGCGACAACAAAATCAACGTGATTAAAGCAATCCGTACCATCACCGGTCTTGGATTGAAAGAAGCGAAAGATTTGGTTGAAGCGGCACCGACTGTTGTGAAGGAAGGTGTGAACAAAGTACAAGCAGCAGAGATCAAGAAGCAATTGGAAGAAGCGGGAGCAACTGTTGAAGTTAAGTAAGGTGCTTCAATAAGTTGTGATTTTGCCGAGTTGCGGCAGCCGGTGGCTTAGTGCCTCCGGCTTTTTCTATTTTTCTGTTGCTTTGTTGATGCAAACAAGGCAATTAAACCAGAAAAGGGCTTATGCGCTCACAAAGCGAAGCTCCTGATGCAGAGGTATCATAGTTATGGCTTCAATATACTCTTACACCGAGAAAAAGCGACTTCGTAAAGACTTTGGTAAACATCAAAGTACTATTGAAACACCTCCATTACTTGAGCTTCAGTTAGAGTCATATCATAAGTTTTTGCAAGAGAAGGCAGATCCAGAGCAGCGCGGTCTGTTTGGGTTACATGCTGCATTTAAATCCGTTTTTCCTATTGTGAGTTTTTCAGGCCATTCTGAATTGGATTACATCAGCTATCGGCTTGGCGATCCTATTTTTGACGTAAAAGAATGTATTAATCGCGGGTTGACCTATGCCGCGCCTCTGCGCGCTAAAGTTCGTCTCGTGCATTATGATAAAGATGCAGCGGGCCATGCGAAAGTGGTTAAAGATGTCAGAGAGCAAGAAGTTTATATGGGTGAAATGCCATTAATGACTGAGCATGGCACCTTTGTTATTAATGGTACTCAGCGCGTTATTGTGTCGCAATTACATCGTTCTCCCGGTGTGTTCTTTGAACATGATCGTGGTAAAACCCATTCTTCGGGTAAATTGCTCTTTTCTGCGCGCGTTATTCCTTATCGCGGCTCCTGGTTGGATTTTGAATTTGATCCAAAAGATGCGATTTATGTTCGTATCGATCGTCGTCGTAAATTGCCGGCCACTATTTTGTTGCGTGCATTGGATTATTCCGTCGAAGATATTTTAGCATTATTTTTTGAAAACAATGTTTTTCATGTTGACCAGGGAGAATTTAGTCTTGATTTAATTCCTGAACGGTTGCGCGGTGAAATTGCGCCATTTGAAATTAAAAAAGCGGGCAAAGTCATTGTTGAAAAAGGCCGCCGCATAACGATGCGCCATATTCAATTATTAGAAAAAGCAGGCATAAAAAAATTAGAGATCACTGCAGATTATTTATTAGGAAAAGTCTTAGCCAAGACAATTATTCATCCTGAAACAGGCGAAATATTGGCGAATGCCAATGATGCAATTACCCCTGACATCATCAAAGCGTTGATTGGCACAAAAATTAAAAAATTCGAAACGATTTATGTCAATGATATTGGCCACGGTGCTTATATTTCCGATACGCTTAATGTGGATTCGACTACTAATGCGTTAGAAGCGTTAGTGGAAATCTATCGTATGATGCGGCCGGGTGAGCCGCCTACTAAAGAAGCGGCTGAAGCGCTGTTTAAAAATTTATTTTTTACTCCAGAGCGTTATGATTTATCCGATGTCGGACGCATGAAATTTAATCGCCGTGTGGGCCGTCAAGAAATTACTGGCCCTGGCGTATTAACCAAAGAAGATATCATTGCTGTATTAAAAACATTAATTAGCATTCGTAACGGCGATGGCACGGTAGATGATATCGATCATTTGGGCAATCGCCGCGTTCGTAGTGTGGGCGAAATGACTGAAAATCAATTTCGCGTCGGATTAGTTCGAGTAGAGCGTGCAGTGAAAGAGCGTTTAAGTCTTTCTGAATCAGAAAATTTAATGCCGCAAGATTTAATCAATGCTAAGCCGGTATCTGCTGCGATTAAAGAATTCTTTGGTTCAAGCCAGCTGTCGCAATTTATGGACCAGAACAATCCGTTAGCAGAAATTACGCATAAGCGTCGTGTGTCCGCTTTAGGGCCAGGCGGATTAACGCGAGAACGCGCTAGTTTCGAAGTGCGCGACGTTCATCCTACGCATTATGGTCGTGTTTGCCCGATTGAAACACCTGAAGGCCCGAACATTGGTTTAATTAATTCGTTGGCCGTGTATGCACGCACCAATGAATACGGGTTTTTAGAAAGTCCTTATCGCAAAGTAATCAATAGTAAAGTAACCGACGAAGTCGTTTATTTGTCGGCGATAGAAGAAGGCGATTATGTTATTGCGCAAGCGAATGCAACACAGGATGCGAAAGGTAAGTTAATCGATGCACTCATTCCGGTTCGTCATCGCAATGAATCAACGTTAACGACGCCCGATAAGGTACAGTTTATGGATGTGTCGCCGAAACAGATTGTATCGGTTGCTGCGGCGCTTATTCCATTCTTAGAGCATGATGATGCTAACCGTGCATTAATGGGATCCAACATGCAACGCCAAGCAGTGCCTACCTTGAAAACAGAAAAACCGTTAGTCGGCACAGGCATTGAAAGATTAGTGGCCATTGACTCCGGTGTAACAGTCGTTGCTAAACGAGGCGGTGTTATCGATTATGTGGATGGATCTCGTATCGTCGTGCGCGTCAATGATGATGAAGCCGAACCCGGTAAAACAGGTGTCGATATTTATAACTTGACGAAATATACCCGCACTAACCAGGATACTTGTATTAATCAACGGCCCTTGGTTGCGCAAGGTGATACGATTGCGCGGGGTGATGTCTTAGCGGATGGTCAATCGACTGATTTAGGTGAGTTGGCATTGGGCCAAAATCTTTTGGTAGCGTTCATGCCCTGGAATGGTTACAACTTTGAAGATTCTATTTTAATTTCAGAGCGTGTGGTGCAAGAAGACCGGTTTACCAGCATCCATATTGAAGAGTTGACTTGTATTGCGCGAGACACAAAATTAGGTGTTGAGGAAATCACCGCGGACATTCCTAATGTGGGTGAAAGTGCTTTATCTAAACTAGATGAGTGCGGCATTGTTTATATCGGTGCTGAAGTACAGTCGGGTGATATTCTTGTCGGTAAAGTCACGCCTAAAGGTGAGACACAATTAACACCGGAAGAAAAATTATTGCGCGCCATCTTCGGAGAAAAAGCATCTGATGTCAAAGATACTTCTTTACGCGTTCCTACTGGCATGGAAGGTACTGTCATTGATGTACAGGTCTTTACTCGTGAGGGCGTGGAGAAAGATGTTCGTGTATTAGACATTGAGAAAAATGAATTGGCCCAGGTGAAACAAGATTTAGGTGATGAGTTACGTATTCGTGAAAATGATATTTTCCAACGTATTTCAAAACTCTTGTTGAACCGTCTTGCTGAAAGCGGCCCCAACAAGCTTAAGAAAGGCTCTAAAATTACTCAAGCTTATTTGGCAGAAGTTCCGCGGGAAAAATGGTTTGAAATTAGTTTGAAAGATACAAAAGCAAACCAACAATTAGAAGCTGCGGCATTACAATTCAAGCAAGAACGTGAGGAATATGAAAAAGCTTATGATGCAAAACGCAATAAGATCACGCAAGGCGATGATCTCGCGCCGGGCGTGTTGAAAATTGTAAAAGTGTATCTAGCAGTCAAGCGGCGTGTGCAACCTGGCGATAAAATGGCTGGACGTCATGGTAATAAAGGTGTTATCTCAACGATTGTTCCTGTAGAAGATATGCCTTACATGGCCGATGGCACACCTGTTGATATCGTGTTAAATCCACTCGGTGTTCCGTCTCGTATGAACATCGGGCAGGTGTTAGAAACGCATTTGGGCTGGGCGGCAAAAGGACTTGGCATTAAGATAGGCGAATTATTAGATGCCAATCAGTCCTCGAAAAATGTTCGGGCCTTCTTAAATGCAGTTTATAACGAAGGAAATAAACATAAAGAAAATCTGACTAGTCTATCTGATCCTGAAATCATGGGCTTGGCACAAAACCTTCGTGGCGGTGTACCTATGGCCACACCGGTTTTTGACGGTGCAAATGAAAGTGAAATTAGAAGAATGTTAGCGTTAGCGGGATTACCTGAGAGCGGCCAAACCACGCTGTATGATGGACGTTCTGGTAAAGCATTTGATCGTCCTATTACCGTTGGTTATATGTACATGATGAAGTTGAACCACTTAGTGGATGACAAAATGCATGCACGTTCAACGGGTTCATATAGTTTGGTAACACAACAGCCATTAGGCGGAAAAGCACAATTCGGTGGTCAACGGTTTGGTGAAATGGAAGTGTGGGCACTTGAAGCTTATGGTGCTGCTTATACGTTACAAGAAATGCTGACTGTTAAATCAGACGACGTGAATGGTCGTACCAAAATGTACAAAAATATCGTTGATGGTGATCATTATATGGAATCAAACATACCAGAAGCCTTTAATGTATTGATCAAAGAAATTCGATCATTGGCGATTAACATGGACCTTGAGTAAACAATATATAGTGCGATAGGGGGAATGACTTTGAAAGATTTACTAAACCTAGTTAAGCAGCAAACGCAACTTGAGGAATTTGATATTATTCGTATTGGCCTGGCTTCGCCCGATATGATTCGCTCGTGGTCATATGGCGAAGTCAAAAAACCAGAAACGATTAATTATCGTACGTTTAAACCCGAACGTGATGGTTTGTTCTGCTCTAAAATATTTGGGCCTATGAAAGATTATGAGTGTTTATGTGGTAAGTATAAACGCTTGAAACATCGTGGTGTGATCTGTGAAAAATGCGGTGTGGAAGTCACGCTTTCTAAAGTACGACGTGATCGTATGGGCCATATCGAATTAGCAAGCCCTATTGCACATATCTGGTTTTTACGTTCCTTGCCTTCACGTATTGGTCTATTGCTTGACATGACGCTGCGTGACATTGAACGTGTACTCTATTTTGAAGCTTATGTGGTCATTGATCCTGGCATGACTCAATTGGAGCGGGGCCAATTACTGTCTGACGAAGCTTATTTTGACGCTATTGAAGAATACGGTGATGAATTCGATGCACGTATGGGTGCAGAAGCCGTCCAAGAATTGTTACGCGCGTTGGATTTGGAAACAGAGATTACCCAAATCCGAGAAGACATGACCACCACCTCTTCAGAAGCACGTTTGAAGAAACTATCGAAGCGATTAAAGTTAATTGAAGGATTTTTGGAATCGGGCAATAAACCAGAATGGATGGTACTTTCGGTATTGCCGGTATTACCACCCGATTTACGCCCATTAGTACCGTTAGACGGCGGACGTTTTGCGACATCCGATTTGAACGATTTGTATCGTCGCGTCATTAACCGTAATAATCGTTTGAAACGGTTGTTAGATTTAAATGCGCCGGACATCATCGTGCGTAATGAAAAACGTATGTTACAAGAATCTGTGGATGCATTATTAGATAATGGCCGTCGCGGACGTGCGATTACCGGTTCTAACAAACGACCACTCAAATCACTTGCTGATATGATTAAAGGTAAAGCCGGACGTTTCCGTCAAAACCTATTGGGTAAACGTGTCGATTATTCTGGCCGTTCAGTCATTGTGGTAGGCCCTACGCTGCGTTTGCATCAATGTGGCCTCCCTAAAAAAATGGCGCTGGAATTATTTAAACCATTTATTTTCAGCAAGTTACAAATTCAAGGGTTAGCATCTACCATCAAAGCGGCGAAGAAAATGGTTGATCGCGAAGACCCTGCCGTATGGGACATCTTAGAACAAGTCATTCGCGAGCATCCGGTATTACTGAACCGTGCACCTACGTTGCACCGTTTGGGTATTCAGGGCTTTGAGCCAGTGCTCATTGAAGGCAAAGCTATTCAACTACATCCGTTAGTTTGTACAGCGTATAACGCTGACTTTGACGGTGACCAAATGGCTGTCCATGTTCCGTTGTCTTTAGAAGCGCAGCTTGAAGCGCGTTCCTTGATGATGTCTACCAATAATATCTTGTCACCCGCTAATGGCGAGCCTATCATTGTGCCATCGCAAGACGTGGTCCTTGGCTTATATTATTTGACTCGCACCCGTGTTAATGCGCGCGGTGAAGGCATGATTTTTACCGACGTCAATGAAATTCATCGTGCTTATGAAAATAATGACGTTGAATTGCAAGCACAGATTAAAGTGCGAATTAAAGAATATCTTCCCTCTGATCAACCTAAGGAATTTATCGAAAAATGCCGCATTGTTGACACAACCGTTGGACGCGCTTTGTTGTCCGAGTTACTGCCTAAAGGCATGTCGTTTGATCTTGTCAACCGAGTGATGAATAAGAAATCCATTTCTCATCTCATTAATATTTGCTATCGCAAAATTGGTTTAAAAGCGACAGTGATTTTTGCTGACCAGTTAATGTATATGGGGTTCCATTACGCGGCGAAATCAGGCGTTTCAATCGGAATAGGCGATCTAGTCGTTCCTAAAGACAAGGCAAGTATTATTGCGCAAGCGGAAGACGAGGTCAGTAAGATCCAAGCACAATATGCGTCCGGTCTTGTCACGCAGGGTGAGCGATTTAATAAAGTTGTTGATATTTGGTCGCGTACCAATGATCAAGTTGCTAAAGCGATGATGTCTGAACTATCACATGATATGGTCAAAGATGCAAAAGGCCAGCATGTTAAGCAAGAATCGTTTAACTCTATTTATATGATGGCAGATTCTGGCGCGAGAGGTTCGGCAGCACAGATTCGTCAGTTAGCAGGTATGAGAGGTTTGATGGCGAGACCAGACGGCTCGATTATCGAAACACCGATTACGGCTAATTTCCGTGAGGGCCTAAACGTATTGCAATACTTTAATTCGACCCACGGTGCGCGTAAAGGTCTTGCGGATACCGCGTTAAAAACAGCGAATTCAGGTTATTTGACTCGGCGTTTAGTGGACGTAGCGCAAGACTTGGTTGTGACCGAAGAGGATTGCGGTACCACTCAAGGCATTACCATGATCCCGCTGATCGAGGGGGGTGATGTCGTTGAACCGTTGCATGAAAGAGTATTAGGCAGGGTCATTGTGACGGATGTTCGCGATCCAGTGAGCGATAACGTCGTGATTACCGCTGGAACATTGCTCGATGAAAAATGGGTCAGCAAATTAGAAGAGTTATCTATTGATCAGGTGTTTGT
>JAHFSI010000078.1 GCA_023265835.1 Legionellales bacterium | reverse complement strand
TAACACCATCACCATCTGACGGCCTTCCATTTTCGGGCGCTGCTCAATCACACTGATTTCAACTAAATCAGCCATTAAACGCTCCATCAACTTTACGCCTAAATCTAAATGCGCCATTTCTCTCCCGCGAAAACGCAATGTTATTTTCGCTTTATCGCCATTCGACAAAAAACGAATAATACTACGCAACTTCACTTGATAGTCGCCTTCTTCTGTTGCAGGGCGTAACTTGACTTCTTTCAGATGAACTTGTTTTTGTTTCTTCTTCGCTGCTGCTTTGCGCTTATTTTGTTGATAAGTAAACTTACCAAAATTCATCACTCTACAGACTGGTGGGTTTGCATCAGGCGACACTTCAACTAAATCTGCCCCTCTTTCCACACTAATGTGCAAGGCTTCTTTAGTGGATATCACGCCCAACTGGCTACCATCCACATCAATCACTCGGACCTCGGAAACTCTAATTTCCTCATTTATCCGTGGTTTCTTATCTGCACTAATTCTGTCTTCCTCCTAATCAACTCGACCACGCTTCGCTATTGCCTTATTAATCAAGGCCAAGCATTCTTCAATCGACACAATGCCTAAGTCTGCCCCTTGCTGAGTACGTACCGATACAGTGCGTGTTTCTGCTTCACGGTCCCCTACGACTAAAAGATAAGGCACACACGCTAAAGTGTGTTCGCGGATTTTATAGCCGATCTTCTCATTTCTCAAGTCCGATTTTGCTCTAATGCCCTGTTTTTTCAAAAAAGAAGCAATTTCTTTCGCATAATCATCCTGCCGGTCGGTAATTGTCAGCAAAATGGCTTGGACTGGCGCCAACCAGACGGGCAATTTGCCCGCGTAATGCTCTAATAGAATTCCAATAAACCGTTCAAACGAACCAAAAATAGCTCTATGAAGCATCACAGGCGTCTTTTTACTGCTATCTTCCGCGATATAATAGGCTTCCAGCCGCTGCGGCATGGAATAATCCAGCTGCAATGTACCGCATTGCCACATCCGGCCTATGCAATCCTTCAGATGAAACTCAATTTTAGGACCATAAAAAGCACCCTCACCCGCTTTGATTTCAAATTGCAGGCCCGCTTGCCTTAGTGATTCGGCCAACGCATGCTCCGCGTGGTCCCATAGCTCATCGGTCCCTATACGTTTAGTCGGCCGGGTAGCCAGCTTCAGGACAATCTCATTAAAACCAAAATCACGATAGACTTCTAATAAGAGCTGAATGAAGTTGAATCCTTCTTTTTGTATTTGATCTTCGATACAAAAAATATGGCCGTCATCTTGTACCAATTGACGCACGCGCATTAATCCATGCATAGCACCGGACAATTCATTACGATGACAGCAGCCAAATTCAGCAAAACGCACAGGCAAATCACGATAGCTCCGCAAGCCTTGTTTGAATACTTGCACATGACAAGGGCAGCTCATGGGCTTTAAAGCATATTTTTTATCGTCTACGTCCATGCTAAACATTTCTTCGCCGAACATGTCCCAGTGGCCTGATTTTTTCCACAACTCTAAATCGACTACTTGCGGCGTCACAATTTCTTCATAATTGTGTTCTATCAATTTTTGACTGATATATTGTTTCATTTGCTGATAAATGACCCAGCCATTGCCGTGCCAAAACACCATCCCGGGCGCTTCTTCCTGAAAATGAAACAAATCGAGGTTTTTACCAATTTTTCTATGATCGCGCTTTTCCGCTTCTTCTACATTTTTTAAATACTGTTCTAATGATTTTTTATCTGTCCAGGCCGTGCCGTAAATGCGTTGCAGCATTTCATTATTCGAATCACCGCGCCAATAAGCGCCGGCCAATTTTGTTAATTTAAACGCGGTCAATTTTCCCGTACTGGGCACATGCGGGCCGCGGCATAAGTCAATAAAATCACCTTGCTGATAGAGGGTCAGTGTTTCATCGACAGGCAGGCCTTCGATAATTTCTGCCTTATATTTTTCGCCCAGTTTGCGGAAAAATGCAATGGCTTCTGCGCGTAAAATCACTGTGCGCGTGACTTTAAAATCTTCTTTTGCCAATTCATACATTTTTTCTTCGATGCGTACTAAATCTTCCGGTGTAAATCCACGCTCATAAGCAAAATCATAATAAAAGCCATTTTCAATCACAGGACCAATAGTCACTTGCGCATCAGGAAATAAAATTTTAACCGCCTGTGCAAGCAAATGTGCCGTGGAGTGGCGGATGACTTCCAGCGCCGCAGAGTCTTTATCTGTCACAATCGACACGGCCGCATTGTCTTCTACAAGATAAGAGGTATCGACCAGCTTGCCATTGACCCTCCCTGCCAAAGCGGCTTTTGCCAGGCCCGCACCAATACTGGCAGCAATCTCTGCCACCGTCAGCGCTTTAGGAAATTGCTTTTCACTGCCATCTGGTAATGTCACTACTAACATAGGGCGCTCTTCTATCATAGAAAAACCAACTGGTAGGCACGAGTGGGATCGAACCACCGACCACCACCATGTCAAGGTGGTGCTCTACCACTGAGCTACGTGCCTGTAAATTCAACTAAATTAAGGGTCGTAACGATAACATTGGTAGACATTGGGTGCAAGCAGGTTCGTGAAAAATCAGCAGCTCCCGCTGCTACTTCCTACTAATCTTAACTGGACTATGCGGCACATGCTTATGAGGCAATTTTAAATCAACGCCATGTTTTCGCCCAAAATATTTTTGAAAAATATCTGTCATTCGTTCCGGTAATTTTCTAATACTTAAATTAGCCATGAATTAATCCTCCTCCACAATCTCTTTTCAAGAACTAGCATATGCTAACATTGAATGCAATTGCTAGCATATGGAATTGAATTTCAAATCTGGTATCATTGAAGCTAATAACACTATTTTAGAGTCAATTATGGACTATGAATTCGCCACCGATCAAACAGGTAAACCTTATATCAAAGTGAAGCTAACTGATTTTGCTCTACTATCTAATGCGTTATTAAATAAAGGCACGGCTTTTCCGCCCGAAGAGCGCGAAGCATTTGGGCTTGTTGGTCTGCTGCCGCCCAGTCAAACTAATCTTGCTATTCAGCGTGCACGCTCTTATGAAACGTTCCAAAGCAAAAATTCTGACATTGAAAAATATATTTATCTGCGTGATTTACAAAATTCCAATGAGACGTTGTTCTATAGTTTAATTGAAGAACATATGACAGAGCTGATGCCGATTGTCTACACGCCGACTGTTGGATTAGGCTGTCAACAATACAGCCATATTTATCGCCGCCCGCGTGGTGTTTTTATTTCTTACCCTGATCGTGACCGCATCGAGCAAATACTATCAAACCCTCGTTTTGACGATGTAAAAGTGATTGTTGTTTCAGATGGCGAACGTATTTTAGGGCTAGGTGATCAAGGTGCCGGCGGCATGGGCATTCCTATCGGAAAACTTGCGCTTTACACTGCTTGTGCGGGCATACCACCCACATCTACTTTACCTATTTTATTGGATACCGGCACTAATAATCTCGCATTACAACAAGACCCTCTTTACATCGGTTGGCAGCACGGGCGTGTACGTGGTAAAGAATACGCTGAATTTATTGATGCGTTCGTGAATGCCATCAAAAAACGGTTTCCGCATGTATTATTGCAATGGGAAGACTTCGCGCAAGAAAATGCAAATCCATTATTAGAACGTTATCGTGATCAATTATGCACGTTTAATGACGATATCCAAGGGACAGCCGCTGTGGCTGCCGGCACGTTATTCGCAGCTATTCATGTCACTGGCACCCGTTTGCGTGATCAACGCATTGCTGTTTTTGGTGCAGGATCCGCCGGTTGCGGCATTAGCAAATTGATTATGCAAGCCATGATGAAAGAAGGCCTTTCAGAGCAAGAAGCAAAAAATCGCTTTTTCCTTATCGATCAAGCTGGATTATTATTAGAAGAGATGGCGCATTTACAGCCTTTTCAAAAACCCTTTGCAAAATCACGCGAACACATCGCACATTGGCAATGTGAAAATGCTAATACTATTTCTTTACATGATGTTGTAAAAAATGGCCGTCCTACTTTATTAATCGGCGTATCAGGACAGCCGGGGGTATTCACTGAAAAAGTTGTACGTGAAATGGCAACCCATGTTGAACGGCCTGTCATCTTTCCTTTGTCTAATCCAACTCACCGCAGCGAGGCAGACCCTGCTGATTTAATGAAATGGACTAATGAAAAAGCCATCATAGGCACAGGCAGTCCCTTTGGAAATGTCATGAGACAAGGCCGATCTTTCCGCGTTGATCAAACAAATAATTGTTACATTTTCCCAGGCATGGGGCTGGGTTTAATTGCAGTCCAAGCAACACGGGTCACAGAAAAAATGTTCATGGCAGCCGCAAAAGCCTTAGCCAACTGCTCACCGGCTAAAACAGATCCCAACGCTAATTTATTGCCTCCGTTGACTGAAATTCGCGAAGTTTCATTGCAAGTCGCTATGGCAGTTGCGAAAGAAGCCTTATCAGAAAATTTGGCAGGTTTTACGGATTTTACTGACATAGAGGCATATCTTCGCGGATTGATGTGGAAACCGGTTTATTTGCCTTATAAAAAAGGATAACTTTGAATTGCTGCTTAGCATAGCCTCTCCCGCCCTCGAGCTTAATAAGAAAATTGGACGTAGTTGCGGGAGAGGCTGACACGCGTAGCGTGGCGGGTGAGGGAAAGAGGCAAAACCTTTTAAGAATTAAAAGCGCTTGCAGTCGTAAATGACATTTTTTATATAAACAAGCTCTTAAAATTATTTTGGGTATCACTTTTGTTTGCTGCTTGTTTTTAAGGGGATCTGTTTTCCCCCTCACCCGCCACGCTACGCGTGTCGGCCTCTCCCGCAATTACGTTCAGTTTTTTTATTAAGTCCGAGGGCGGGAGAGGCTGTCCTAAGCAATGCTATTTTTGACGCCTATGCCCCTTGCGGGAGAGGCTGTACTAAGCAGCAATTTTCCTAATGCAATTACCCTGGCACCAGAGATGACAAAAAAGATTTTTTAGTATATTATTTGTTTTTTACTCACGGAGAAAACAACATGGAAGGTCTGCCGCAAGCGCTTATTTTTCTGGCACACAGCTTAATCGGCTGCTATTTTGTTTTTTTCGGTTTCTGGAACATTTACCACTGGGCGCCTATGACCAAAACAATGGTCGACCATCAGCTTCCCTGGCCTTTTCTGACTCTGTCTTTTATCATCGGGTTTCAAATTATTGCAGGCGTCATGCTGGTGTTTGGCATTCTTGTCAAGCTGACTGCCCTCATCCTAATTCCTTTTGTCCTTGCCATCGTGCTTTTATTACATCCTTTCTGGAAATTCAAAGGTGAATTACGCAAGCAGCACATGGCCTTGTTCGTGACAAACTTAACAATGTGTTTGGGTGCATTGTTATTATTGATATAAAAAACAATTGTTTTTGTAATAATTCACTTCTACCATCGTGTCATTCCCGCGAAGGCGGGAACCTATTGTTACTTATCTCCATCGTAACCCATTGCTTGATAATTTAATTGTCATGACATTTTTTATTTTTGGTGATATTTGCGGAATAGGTTCCCGCCTTCGCGGGAATGACACAGTAGAGAAGCGGGATCATAGAGATATTACTTATTTTTCTATCGCACTTTTTTCAAGTTCATGAATTAAATCTCGTAACCGTGCTGCTTCTTCAAATTCAAGTTCGTGCGCATGCTGATACATTTTCTTTTCTAATTCTTCAATTTTTGTTTTTAATGCCGCAGGAGTCAATGCAAGATATTCCGCATTTTTTTCCGCCACTTTAGAATATAGCTTTCCACGCACAGAATGAGCTGCATAAGCCCCTTCCATAATGTCTCGCACCGCTTTGTGTACACCTTGCGGCGTGATATTGTGTGCTTTATTATACTCATGCTGTTTGATACGCCGACGTTCAGTTTCTTTCATCGCACGCTCCATAGAGCCCGTGACTTTATCAGCATATAAAATCGCTTTACCATGAATATGGCGCGCAACACGGCCAATAGTTTGAATAAGCGAAGTTTCAGAACGCAAAAATCCTTCTTTGTCCGCATCTAAAATAGCAACCAATGAAACTTCCGGCATATCAAGCCCTTCACGCAGTAAATTGATTCCGACCAACACATCAAATTCACCTGAGCGCAATTGCCGAATAATTTCTACACGCTCAATCGTATCAATATCTGAATGCATGTATCGCACACGTATACCCTGCTCTTCTAAATAATCTGTCAATTCTTCTGCTAAGCGCTTAGTTAATGTCGTCACTAATACCCGCTCATTAACTGCTGTCCGCTTAGGAATTTCCGACAACAAATCGTCGACTTGCTTACTCGCAGGACGTATTTCTACTTCTGGATCAAGCAGCCCCGTTGGACGCACAATTTGTTCTGCAACAGTCCCAGCTAACTTCAACTCATAATCAGTCAACGTCGCGGAGACATAAATCGTTTGGGGTGCACGATCCGTGAATTCATCAAAATGCAAAGGCCGATTATCTAATGCAGAAGGCAAACGAAACCCATATTCCACCAATGTTTCTTTGCGTGATCGATCACCGCGATACATGCCGCGTATTTGCGGAACAGTGACATGTGATTCATCGACAATTAATAAAGCATCTGCCGGCAAGTAGTCAAATAAAGTAGGCGGTGCTTCACCGGCTTTCCGGCCTGATAAATAACGTGAATAATTTTCAATACCAGGGCAATAACCCAACTCATTCATGAGTTCCAAATCATATAGAGTACGTTGTTCTAGACGCTGCGCTTCCACTAATTTATTTAAGCTATATAATTCAGCTAACCGTGCTCGTAATTCAGGTTTGATATTTTCGATCGCCCCTAAAATAGTTTCACGCGGTGTGACGTAATGGCTTTTAGGATAAATAGTGAGACGCGGCATTCGTCTTAAAATTTCACCTGTTAATGGATCAAAGTAAGAAAGATTTTCAATTTTATCGTCAAATAATTCAATTCGTACCGCATCTTTTTCTGATTCTGCAGGATACACATCGATCACATCGCCATGCACTCGGTAAGTCGCGCGATGTAAATCGACATCATTGCGCGTATATTGCAACTCCGCCAAACGCCGCACTAATTCACGATGATCGATGAGATCACCACGGTCCAAATGTAACATCATCTTTAAATAAGAACGCGGATCACCTAATCCATAAATGGCAGATACAGTTGCAACAACAATCGCATCACGGCGTTCTAATAACGCTTTGGTCGCTGATAAACGCATTTGTTCTATGTGTTCATTTATCGCTGCATCTTTAGCAATATACGTATCGGAAGAAGGCACATAGGCTTCTGGTTGATAATAATCATAGTAGGAAACAAAATATTCCACGGCATTTTCCGGAAAAAATTCTTGCATTTCCCCGTATAACTGAGCGGCCAATGTTTTATTGGGCGCCATAATCAAAGTGGGCCGTTGGACTGCTTGAATCACATTCGCAACGGTAAATGTTTTTCCGGAACCTGTAACGCCCAACAGTGCTAAATGCGACAAACCATTTTGCACGCCGGTAATTAGTTGTTTTATCGCCGCAGGTTGGTCACCTGCCGGTTTAAAATTTGAATGCAGCTTAAATAATTGCGACATGATAGAATAACCCAGAAAGATTCATTATAATCAATTTTCGATCAAATAAACATATAAGTGAGCAAGTATCATGAGTAAAGATTTGTCTGCCCGCGTGCAACGCATTAAGCCTTCTCCTACATTTGCCGTCACGGCCCGTGCTGATGAACTCATCGCAGCAGGTAAAGACATTATTAATCTGGGTGTTGGCGAGCCCGATTTTGATACGCCGGATTTTATTAAACAAGCGGCGATTACCGCCATGCACCAAGGGCTCACCAAATACACCGCAGTCGATGGTACTCCCGGGTTGAAAAAAGCCATTATCAATAAGTTTGCCCGAGACAATAAGCTGACTTACACGCCCGCACAAATTATTGTCTCTTGCGGCGGCAAACATAGCTTTTACAATTTATTCGCAGCGCTATTAAATACGGACGATGAAGTGCTCATCCCTGCGCCTTTTTGGGTCTCTTATCCTGACATGGCCAAGCTAACAGACGCGACCCCTGTTTTTATTAAAACCGATATCGATCAGCACTTTAAAATCACGCCTGCCCAATTAGAAGCAGCTATTACGCCTAAAACTCGATTGCTTATTTTAAATAGCCCATCTAATCCATCCGGCATGGCTTATACGGCTGCAGAACTCGCGGCATTAGGCCAAGTGTTATTAAAACATCCTACTGTTCTCGTCGTAAGCGATGATATTTACGAGCATACTCTCTGGACAAAAGCACCTTTCGTCAACATTGTTATGGCTTGCCCTGAGCTTTATGAGCGCTGTATCGTCATCAATGGTGCCTCCAAAACCTATGCCATGACCGGCTGGCGCATCGGTTATGCCGCAGGCCCTGCACTCATCATTGCCGCCATGAAAAAAATCCAATCACAAAGCACGTCTAACCCAACCAGCATCGCGCAAGCGGCCGTAGAAGTTGCTTTGAACGGCGACCAATCTTGTGCTGTGGCCATGACCAAGGCTTATAAAGAGCGCCATGATTTTGTCATCAGCGAATTACAAAAAATGCCAGGTGTCAAATGTCTGCCCAGCGACGGCACATTCTACACCTTCCCCAGCATGGAAGGTGTAATCAACCGTGCTGCAAACATCAATGATGACTTAGAATTGGCCGATTACTTACTACAAACTGCCGAAGTTGCCGTCATCCCCGGCTCCGCCTTCGGTTCCCCAGGCTATATTCGTATTTCTTACGCCACCAGCATGAAAAACCTAGAAGAAGCGATGAAGCGAATTAAAGCTGCTTTGGACAAAGTTTAGTACAATTTTTCAGGGCGTTAACTTAAATAAAATATTGACGTAAAACGAAAGCAATATTAGTATGCACACCACCTAAACCGAATATTCCCCGATAGCTCAGTCGGTAGAGCAAATGACTGTTAATCATTAGGTCACTGGTTCGAGTCCAGTTCGGGGAGCCAGTAAAGTTCTAGTTAATCATAAAGTTACAAACAATCACCATAAGGCAAAAGTAACGCTTAGCTTTTCAGGGTACACTTTGGGGTACACTTAATTCGTAATGACTCATACACAGAAGAAGTTTTGAGGTACAATTAAAAACAAAGGACTTTTTTACAAGGAAAACTATCATGGCCGATTTTAATAGTTTTTTTGTATCTCTTTTAGTCACAGTGATAGGTTTCCTTCTAACCTACTTCTTCACTAAAAAACCTAGACTTCGCTTTTATTATGGTGCCATAACTCAAATCCCATTCCCAATTACCAATCAGTCGCTAGATACCGACTCCTCGCCAAGTAATGCTCGAACTCAATTTGGTGTTATTAGATCACATACAATAGTCATTTCTAATCAAGGTAACTCTACTGCGCATAATGTACGAATCGGTCACTTTTTTCTACCCGCAGGACATTCTGTGAGCCCTCCACTAAATATTCAGAATCCGCAAAACCCGAAAGAAATCCTCATACCAACCCTCTGTCCAAGAGAATTTTTTACCATCTCTTACTTGTATCCAATAGAAAATCATTTTAGTGAAGTTAATTCTTATTTGAAGTGTGACGAAGGTATGGCTGAAATTGCCAATATCCAAGATGTTAGAATTAAATCTTCTTTTCTTCTTTGGGTTATGAGAAGCATATTTTTTGTCGGAGCTTTTACTGTTATTTACTTTGGTATAAAGTTCTTTAGCATTTTTTATAAATTGTATCTTATTAGCAATCCTTAACAAGAAGGAGTTGTTAAATGAAAGAACAGGAAGCAAAAAATGAAGCATACCAAGTTTGGGCAGCATGGAAAGATAGAAAAACCCGTGGCGCTTTGTTAGCCTTAAAGTTCTATACACATTTAGAAAACCACCATTCATCTTGTTTAAATTTTCCGTGCCGAGGTGACCGCTATCAGGTGGTCAAATCTTGGGTGGAAAGATGGCAGCAGTTAGATAGAGTTTAGGATGTCACATCTATCCTAATCTTTTTCTGTAAGGGGCTTTGAGTTCTCGCAGAGGCGGAAATAGTTCACTCACTTCTACTTTTAATGTGAGAGCAATCTGAATCAAACTCTGCATTGAAATATTTTGCTCGCCGCGCTCTACGCGTCCTGCATAGCTTCGTCCAAGCTGGGCAGCAGCGGCAAACTCCTCCTGTGAATACCCTCGCTTTTCACGTATGGCGCGAATTTTTTTGCCTATCTTAATGAGATTCGGGTGCTTTTTTTCCATAGGAAAAGTACAACGCATAAACCCCGATCGAGCCACGCCCGAGAGATGCTATTTTAACAAGAATGGTGTATATTTAGCTCTTAAGGAATTTATGATCATATTTTTTACAGAATATTTTACTTAACAAGGAGGTGAGCCCCATAATAAATGAATAGAGGAATGAAAAATGGTAGATGAGCAATTTTTTTTCGAAGAAGATTTTCAAATAAGTTACAACGATACAATGGCTAGTATATGTCATTTAGCAGCCTAATGGGACCACCGATTAGCACCTTAATGGGGCCACTTAAAATAGCAAAATAGCGCATCAAACGGCCTGTATTTTTATCTACTTTTTACCTCATTTCAATTGATT
>JAHFSI010000138.1 GCA_023265835.1 Legionellales bacterium | reverse complement strand
AGAGCGTGCACCACGCTATTCTCGTTCTTTTTTAGAAACCTTGGCATTGATTGCCTATCGACAACCCATCACACGCGCTGAAGTAGAAGAAATTCGCGGCGTTAGCGCAAGCTCACATCACTTTAAAACGCTGATGGAGCGCGAATGGATCCGCATCATTGGTTACCGGGATGTACCTGGAAAACCCGCACTTTATGGTACAACGAAAAATTTTCTCGACCATTTTAATTTAAAAAGCTTAGACCAATTGCCTACGTTAAGTGAATTAAAAGATTTAGCCAGCCAAGAAGCCAAATTACAAGTTCAGTTGGAACTGACTAACCAAGATACCGAAACCGCCGCGGAAATTTCCTCCGAGACAACCCCTGAATTAGAAACTACGACCTAACACTATGACTGAAAAAATACAAAAAGTACTGGCCAACGCAGGCTTAGCCTCGCGCAGACAAATTGAAACTTGGATACAAGAAGGCCGTATTCATATCAATGGCGAAATAGCCAAACTCGGTGACCGCATTACAACGACGGCCAAAGTACGCGTAGACGGCCGCGATGTACCACTCATTAAAAGTGCCAATCAAAAGACCCGAGTCTTGTTATATCACAAACCAGAAGGTGAAATTTGCTCTCGCAACGATCCTGAAAAAAGGCCCACCATTTTTGATCATTTACCGCTGTTGCGTAATGGCCGCTGGATTTCAGTGGGCCGGTTAGATTTTAATACTTCGGGTGTTTTACTATTAACAAATGATGGTGAGCTGGCACACCGATTGATGCACCCTTCTCATGAAATTGAGCGCGAATATGCTGTGCGAGTGCAAGGCCAAGTTAGCCCAGACATGCTCAAGAAATTAAAAGAAGGCATACCACTCGATGACGGCCTCCCCGCTCATTTTGACAAAATTACCGATGCAGGTGGAGAAAGGTCTAACCATTGGTATCACGTACTTGTCAAAGAAGGCCGTAACCGTATAGTCCGTAAACTGTGGGAATCTCAAGGCGTCAAAGTCAGCCGACTCATCCGCATTCGCTTCGGTTCAATTGCACTCCCGCGTTATTTAAGACGAGGACGATGGATGGAACTCAAGAAAGAAGATGTTGCTCATATATAATGACCTCAGTTAGCCATCTGACCAGACTAGCTTTCGCATAGAGGCCTACCGCTTTCATCGTCCGAGCCCCATGTGTCAAGCCATTTAGACATGGCATCATGAGTAACCACTTTCCCTTGTTCGATCTCTTGCCAACGAACAATCGTTTCTTGATTGAGTTGTTCGTTATGCTCCTCTTGCTCGAGGTAATGGTTCGCTGGCATAGTGGCCTCGGATTTTCATAGCTATTACTAAATATTACCTATTAACACTATCCTGTCAATGAAAGGGAACTAAATGACTCTCAAGGTGCCTGACCTACATCTCATCGCCTTTTTTTACTTATTTATTCAATGAGATATGCTTATTTAAGCCCGATTTGACCGCATTTTTTACAATCTCATCTATACTGGAAGAAAGTAAAAGAGAGAAACGAGGTCTTACTTATGACACAATCCCGTTACGCCGAGTTATGGTCAGGAATAGAAGAAGAAATAACAAACAATGAACTGTCCCATCAAATAGAAAAAAGCATCCCTGTAGTGGAAGCTTCCGCGCAACCTGGTATCAATGATTCCATCTTCGCGCTTTATGGTGTTGTTGTTCATGCAGTTTTAAGCGAAGTCATGATAGCTGCACACTCAGCACCACATGATCCTACTTTGCAATACATCGAGGCAGGCCGCTCTATCGTTACCGGCGTTCAACAATTGCGAGATGAAGAAACTCACAGGCCTATCGTCACAAAAGTCAAAGGATTTACCAATGTTACAACAGGAGTAGGACTCGCCGTCCTCACTGGCATTTGCACCACACTCGGTACGGCCGCGGCCGTAGCCTTATCAGCACAGGGACTGGCGGCTGGACTCGGAATCGCCTTCGTCATGTCATGCGATGAAGTCATACGCACAGCAAGAAAAGGCTTAGACCCTGAATATTGGCTAGTGGACAGTATAAAACAATGGGACAAGTTAAATCAGCAAACTATTCCAACATTAAGGGAAGACATACATAAATTAAAAAATACGCCTTGGATCAATGAAAATGCCGCAGCTGCTTGGGCATTGAATCGTAAAATAAAACGTTTGGAACAATTGGAAAAATTAGCGCAAGAACTTGAAAAAGACATTAAAGATAGGACGACTACCAATCAAGATTGCTGGAACGCTTATAAAAAACATTTCATGCTTGCTGACCCTAAATCCGCATTATCCATAAAAGCACAACAATTAATTGGCTACAAAACAACAGAGTTGAGCAAATCTGGGAAAAAAGACATTGAAGATAGAGTTAACGCAAAATGCAAAAAAGAATGTAAAGAAGCCGTCAGTATTGCTTTATTGACAGGTATTGCATTTGTCGGCGCTTTATTATTATGTATCCCCGGCGCACAACTCATTGGTGTCATTCTCATCGGCATTGCCGCTACCCTTGCTGCTGCAAAACACGCTAAATCAATCAAGGAAGAAGCGCCTAAAATCAAAAAGCAGGCGGTGGACTTTTTTAGAAGCAGACATACTATCAAAGAAAACCACGAAAAAGGCAAAGAGATAGAATTACAACCTCTATCGCCGCCCTCGCGTGGTGGTGGCAGGCCTACATAAACTTACAAAAGCAATTTTTTTAACTGATACAACTGTTCCAATGCTTCTCGCGGTGATAATTGGTCTGGATCAATTGTTTTTAACAACGTAATGGCCGGATTTTCTGAAGGCTGCGCAAACAAATCACCTTGTTTCATCGATGACACCGTCTTCTGCGAAGGAACCTGTACTTGATTTTCCAATGCAGCCAGTTTTTGTTTGGCAAGCTGAATGACCGCACGCGGAATACCAGCAAGCTGTGCGACTTGAATACCATAACTTTGATTAGCAGGCCCTGGGTTGACGGTATGCAAAAATACAATCGAATCGCCCCGCTCTGTTGCATCAAAATGTACGTTTTCAATAAAAGGAACATCCTCTGCTAACGTAGTCAATTCAAAATAATGCGTTGCAAATAAAGTAAATGCTTTAATTTGATGCGCCAGATATTCAGCGCAGGCAAATGCCAGTGATAATCCATCAAATGTACTAGTGCCGCGCCCAATTTCATCCATCAACACTAAACTATGCGCTGTCGCATTATGCAAAATGGCCGCTGTTTCAGTCATTTCTACCATGAATGTAGAACG
>JAHFSI010000011.1 GCA_023265835.1 Legionellales bacterium | reverse complement strand
CCGCGCCTTATTACATCGCCGTGATGACTGGCCTGGGAAATTTATGTGAAACCGTTGCATTAGGCATTGTACCTGCTGCGCTGTATTATTCGTTACAACGTTATTTGCGGCCGCAAGAAAACAAAACCCTGCTACAAACAGGGCTAGTATGGTATCTCCTTATCACGATACATATGATTACCTTTGTCTATACGGCATTTTTTACTGCGCTATTATTATTGATTGTCACTTGTCAAAACCCACGGCATTGGAAAAATTTGCTGGCAACCAGCACAGGGCTTCTGTTTGGATGTTGGTTAGCCATGTGGTATTTGGCCCCTATCGCTTTGTTGCAAAAATATTTTGTTATCGCCCAAACGTTTGTAAGCCCCGCTCAATTTCAATCTTTTGGTCCAGCACTTTCTAATTTATTATTTCCAGGACATTTATATTTTCAAGGGCCTATGGGCGGCAACCACATTGCAATAGGCTGGCCCATCTTTATTGCCGCATGCTTATGTGTTTACGCGCTCTTTAAT
Organism: Legionellales bacterium; assembly: GCA_023265835.1. Taxonomy (GTDB): domain Bacteria; phylum Pseudomonadota; class Gammaproteobacteria; order DSM-16500; family DSM-16500; genus UBA4722. Next base: position 42,216 of record JAHFSI010000011.1, on the reverse strand, counting down.
CGATCACGGATTGCAAATCGACGCGCTAACTATTGGCTTTTGCCTTTATTAATTTTATTTTTTGTGGTTTTTATATTGGTCTGGTCACCTTTGCATTTTTTACCGTGGATGCCAAATGTTTTATTAATAGGCCAATATTGTTGGCGACTACTCGATCAGCTTATTTGGATAGGCGCTTTATTATTTGCTTGGGCCGTCTGTTGGTTATTTAAGAACGATTTAGATTTAAAACAAACGGTCATAGGCGTTTTACTGCTTATTGTGACGGCCAGTGCCACCTTCCCCACGCTGTATACAGGCACTTTCAATGTGAACTTAGAAAACTTTATCAAACATCCTCAGGTGTCCTTTAATCCAGATGCGTATACCATTGAATTTAATAAACAGACGGGCTTTGTTGATAAAATCGATACGTTACGCTTAGATGCGTTGATGGTAAATAATATTTTGCAACTTAATACGACTTACACCTTACCGCAAACATTGCTCCAATATGCTAAAACACCTAAGTTAATCATGGATGGCCTAGTTCCCGATACAGTGCCCGACCATGCTCATCTTAAAGCATTCCTCAATGGGTCGCCTATTGCGACATTAAACTTACATCCGGGAAAATTCGTTTGGGAAATTCCATTAAATCCTGCATTGCCTCAATTTAAGTCTATAAAAATGTTGGCTTTACAATTTAAATTAGATACCACCAAGCCATTATCTATTCCCATCAATATGCTTTCACTAACCGGCTTTTTACCCTCACCTCATTCACTCGATGTAAAAACCGTACAGCCCTTTTGCCAGCAGCAAAAAACGCTGACTATCTGCAAAATAAATGTCCCTGCAGAAACGCAATTGCTTGAACTTCCGATACTTTATTATCCTGCTTTATTACATATCACCTTAAATGGAAAAACCGTGCCTTACAAAGGAATCGTTTATCAAAATAATTTAATTACAGGCATTCAACCGATAGGCGGCCAAACAAATCTCATTACTATCCAATTTGTAGGCCTAAATTGGGCAAATTGGTTAAGCTGGTTGGGGTGGGCATTATGGATTGGATTAGTCATATATATTTTGGTAGTAGCTCGTCTCTACCATCGTGTCATTCCCGCTTTTCTGTTCTGTCATTCCCGCGAAGGCGGGAACCTATTCCGCAAATATCACAAAAGATAAAAAATGCCATGACAATTAAATTATCAAGCAATTATTTATGATGGAGATAAGTCACAATAGGTTCCCGCCTTCGCGGGAATGACACAGTAGAGAAGCAGGAATAACATAGGAAGCTGTTACTATTTTTATTTACTACACAGATACCTTCACCAATCTCTTATAAGAATGATTAACAACCCACACACCCAATAAAGCAATCAAAGCACCTGTCAATGCAATCAAAGTAGGCACTTCACCTAACCAAATCCACCCGATAAGCGTTGCAAAAATAGGCATAAGATAAAGAAAACTGGCAGCGCGTGATGCGGGGATAGTGCTTAATGCATAATTCCAAGTGGAATAACCCACCACACCCGGAAAGATCCCAAGATAAATCACAATCGCTGTGGCCTTGAGTGTTGTATGTTGCAAATCATGAATTAAATTTGGCAAAAAAACTAAAAGTACAATAGTACCACCCCACAACGCATAAGCCGTCAAGTGAATGGCTTTATATTTTTGCAAGAGTGGTTTTTGTAATATGTTATAACAACCCACCGCAAAAATCGAAAAAATGACATACAGTATACTCAGATAAAATCCAAATTCCGCATGATGATGGCCCAATGCAATGAGTCCCACACCCACTACACTCAGACACATCCCTAATACCCCATAACGATTGATTCTTTCACCTAAAAAAAACACCGCTAATAATGTAGTCACAACCGGTATCTGGCTGCCAATAAAACTTGCCATCCCTGCCGGCACGAAAATTTCTCCGTAATTCAATGCAATATTATAACAACCTATACCAATCGCACCTGCAAATAACACTCTATACAAATCACGCTTCTGAATCGATGAACGACTTTTTCTGTCGCGATACAATACAAAATAAATCGCAACAGAAGAAATCAATAATCGCAACAAAGCAAGTCCGCCTGGTGAATAGCCCTGCAATCCAGCTCGAATAGCCACATAAGCAGAACCCCATAATATCACTGTAATCAATAAAGCCAATTTCGTTTTTAAAGGCACTGCTGTCATTTACTTTCCTCACCCATAAAATAATCTTGCGATTGCATTTCTAATAATCGGGAATGCGTGCGTGTATATTCTAATACCATAAACCCTTTACTATAAATTTCTGTCACCGGTTCTGCAGCGGAAATCACCAATTTGACTCGAGCATCATACAACACATCGATTAAACAAACGAACAAACAAATCGTATCTTTTTCTTCAGGCGAGATCAGGGGAATATCACTGATAAAAACGGTACGATATTTCTCTGAAAGCATTAAATAATCATTTTGACTACGAGGCACGGTACAAATATCTTTAAAATCAAACCAAACCAAATCACCCGCTTGTTTTTTGATCTTGATTGGCCGCTCATTAATGAAAACATCTGCTGTAGAAATAGGCCGGCCTTGGGACAATACCTCAAAAGTTTTTTCCATATTTTCATCAGCTGCGTCTCCCAAGGGTGTGTAAAAGACGCCTGCCTCTTTCAAATGCCGCAAACGATAATCGACGCTGCTTTTAATGTTGACCACTTCTGTGTTTTCTTTAATCAGCGCTATCGCAGGCAAAAACTGTGATCGTTGCAATCCATATTGATAAAGCGCATCCGGTGCAATGTTTGAAGTACAAACAAAACAAACGCCTCTAGCAAATAACGCTTTCAATAATCTGCCCAATATCATCGCATCTGCAATATCAGAGACATAAAATTCGTCAAAACAAAGTACCATGGTTTCACGCGCTAATTCAGCCGCAATAACTTGTAATGGATCAGATTCACCTTGGTGCTGAGTCAAATCATGGTGAATACGTTGCATAAACTGGTGAAAATGCATGCGTTTTTTTTGTGAAAAAGGCAAGCAATGAAAAAAACAATCCATCAAAAACGTTTTGCCTATTCCAACTCCGCCCCATAGATAAAGCCCCTTGACTAAATGTACACGACGAAATAACGCAGCAAGCCCAGACCGTTTGTTATGTTCGACAAGAAGATCACTAAATACACGTTGTAAACGTTGCAATGCCGCCAATTGTTGTGGGTCTTCTACGACTATGCCGGCTTTGCATTGTTGCTGATAATAAGCTAAAGGTGTCATTCTCGTTTACCGGCTAACCTGGTGTTATAATAATACCATTTATTAATCTAATAGGTGGTGTCTCATGGAAAAATGTCCTTGTCATTCAGGCAAACAATATAACGAATGTTGCGGCCCTTTTATCGAGGGAAAATCACTGCCACAAACACCCGAACAACTCATGCGCTCGCGCTATTCTGCCTATACTGTTTTCAATATCGACTATATCGGCCGTACTATGCGCGGCCCTGCTCTCAAAGATTTTAATAAACGAGAAACCGAAAACTGGGCACGGCAAATAGAATGGCAAGGACTTGAAATACTTAAAACAGGTATGAAAGACCACGATGGGTTTGTGGAGTTCATTGCCAACTATTCAAATAGCGGAACAGCTGAGCAAATCCATGAGCTTAGTGAGTTTCATCGTAAAGATGGTAAATGGTATTACATAGATGGCAAAGACCCATCCAGAAGCACAATGCCAGCCCAGCATAATAAACAAGGCCGTAATGATTCATGTGCTTGCGGCAGTGGGAAGAAGTTTAAAAAATGTTGCGGGCGATGAAACTGTCATCCCGCAAAATTTTCGTCAATGGTACTCCATAAAGACACTGCTCTAACACGAAAATTTGTGCGGGATCCGGTTACGGCCCTGATAAAAATATTTTTTTGGCTATAAGATTTTGTAAAATAATATTTTAAAATAACTCACTCTACTAAACAGGCCCTAACCGGATCCCGCACAAATTTTCGTGATACCTCAGTTTTTTTGTTGAAAACAAGGAACGAAAATTTTGCGGGATGACAGCGTTGGTGCAGTCTGCCAGCCACAAATCGTGCGGTTCCTCAGCTAATTAATAATCACTATCCCCAGTCGCCGTATCCTGCGTATTTTCATCATTGCCTGCATCTGCAACGTTTTGATCACCCATTGGATTTCCATCTGCAGAAGACGCAGCACCTGGGTTTCCAGCACTGTTGCTATCCATGGTACCTACATTGGCATTCATATCATTAGGGGCAGCCGATTGAGTACCCGTTGCATCATCGACCAATTGTGTATTGAGAGCTGCAGGCGCTGCATGGGCAAACGAAACAGCCAACAAACCAGAAGCAGCAAGTGCAACTAACGTTTTAACTTTCATTCTCTCTCTCCTAAAATGTATAAAAAATCAGACCCCATAATTTAATACTAAATGAACGTTTCTGCCATCACTTTATATTGATTTTGTCTATTTTGATCTATAAATTACCAATCTCTAGGCGCTAAGAAGGTTGTATACAACTTTTCTTCTGGACTACCAGGCTCCGGCTGCCAATTATATTGCCATGTTACAACCGGCGGCAACGACATAAGTATAGATTCTGTACGGCCACCTGATTGCAGCCCAAATAACGTACCACGATCATAGAGCAAATTATACTCCACATAGCGCCCACGGCGATAATGTTGAAAGCTTTTCTCTCTCTCTCCAAAAATATGCTGTTTACGCCGTGCAACAATGGGTTGATACGCAGCAATAAAATGATCCCCCACGCTTTGCATAAAAGCAAAACAACGTTCAAAACCCCACTCATTCAAATCATCATAAAATAGCCCGCCGATACCGCGTGGCTCATTGCGATGAGGCAAATAAAAATATTCATCACACCCTTTTTTAAACCAGGGATAAACATTTATACCAAATGGTTCACAAGCTATCTTTGCTACTGCATGCCAATGCTTACAATCTTCTTCAAAACCATAATAAGGTGTTAAATCAAAACCCCCGCCAAACCACCAATACGAAGCCCCATCAGTTTTTTCGACTAACACAAACCTCACATTCATATGGGAAGTAGGCACATAAGGATTCAATGGATGTGTCACAGTCGAAACACCTAACGCTTGAAAAGAACAGTCTGTCAATTCAGGACGCTTTTCTATTGCTGCTCTCGGCAAACTTTTTCCTAATACATGTGAAAAATTAACGCCGGATTTTTCAATGACTGCGCCATCTGTCAATGTCCGCGTTAACCCGCCCCCTTTTTCCTTGTATTGCCACACATCTTCTTTAAATATGGCACGGCCATCTTCTTGCTCTAGAAAATAACAAAGACGATTTTGCAAATCCAGCAAGTAATTTTTTATCAGTGCAATCGCTTTGTCTGTTTCTATTATCATTGTATTACATAAAAGCAGGATCAATAAGATAAGAAAGACCGGCTGTTAATACCTGTAAATTACCTGTTTTGGTATTGCCTTTAGCAATGTTCCACTGAATGTTGGCCGCAATGTTTGGAGTAAAATAATATTCTCCGCCAGCACCCGCATATAATCCAGTCGCAGACTGCGATGAAGTATTAAAAGTGAGACCATACAGAGCAGCACCATTGGAATCAATCACACCGATTTGAGAATTGATTTTTGCAACGCCCACCTTAGCAAATAATTCAAACCCAGAACAACCCAAAGGCAGTATGCCTTTGGCCGCCACATCAATCGAAGTATGGCTATCGCGTGCGACAGTTTCTACAGGTGAGTTTAATCGTGTCGGTGCATATCGGCTAAAGCCTGCTTCTAAGCCAAAATAAGGCGTGAATTTATAACCTAAATTAACGCTCCAACCTTTTCCCGTGTTCTTCTTTGAAGAAATACCAGGATAGGATTTGCTAGTTGCTTTTGACATACCGATATTGCCTTCCACATACCAACCTGACGGGATAGGCATCGCTGCGTAAGCAAAGGACATCATACTCATTACACTGACGGTACAGATTGTTTTTACTAACACTCGTTTCAAAATAACATCCTCCTTTAATTTACGTCATTCTAAGCAATTTCTAGCTAAAATGATACTAGAACTGAAGTTACCCTGTCATCCCTGCTCCTCTATTCTGTCATCCCCGCTCCTCTATTCTGTCATCCCCGCTCCTCTATTCTGTCATCCCCGCGAAAGCGGGGACCCATTCAGCGTCAAGCACCAAGCGATAAAATAATTTCATGAAAATTGAATTATCAAGAATCAAAATAAGGTTAGAGATTAGTGACAATGGGTCCCCGCTTTCGCGGGGATGACAGGGTTGCGGGGATGACAGGGTGAAGAAACAACAAAAAGCGCATAGGATTAGTAATTCTACGCGCTTCATTTTGTCTAAAAAATAAGTGAATGACAATTCACAAATCTTTTATTGATCAGAGGGAGGCCGTTCCATCAGTTGAAGGAGCCACATCAGTAGGAGGTGAAACATCTGTTGACGAAACCGCTGGTTGATCAACAGCTACCGGTGCTGACGCACCCTCTTCTTTTGCATCGCAATCTACTAATTTATACCCCGAACCTAAATGACGGGCCGCTGAATCACTAGCAGAGAAAATAAGCTGATCATAATAGGTAGCAGGAACTTGATCATGATCCATATAAGACTCTTCAACTTGCTGAGTTGTCGTTACATCTTTAGTTTTGCACCACTGATACCATTTACAGGGTTGTTGAACAGTCACTTCCTTATCTACCATGTGAGTTTTGGTAACTTCCACAGTTTTTGTCCCAGTAAACGCCCCTGGATGAACATGCTCTAACACCAATGTATTCACGCGGTCCTGTAACGCTGCTTCATAGGCCCTCAAGCTCTCAGGAGCGTTATGCACTGGCTGACCATTCATTGACACTGGAGACAAACTGCCATATTTCAATTCAACCCGTGCTTTGACTGATTTAGAAGAATGCACATTGTCCAACTGACAAGTAACGGTGTAATACTTGCCCGGCGCCATGTCTAACTTGTTTGTTAAATCTAATGTGAATGGGGTATCTTGATTCACTTCTCCTGGACTGCCACCTAACGAATTTGCTAAACACACCCCCGTCGCTAAACCCAGCACTAAACCTACTCCAATCACCATTTTACTTTTTATCATAAATGACTCCTTATCCTTACGTTTAATAAAATTTTAAATTTGCCTGCTTATAGAAAAAAGACTTATGAGCTAGACACCACATCTGCATCAGAGCTTGTCCCTGCAGGCACAGCAGTGCATTTTTGTATGAAAGATCCAAAAATTCCTTGCATATTGACTGTTACATCACAATTTGTTGCCTTAACTGTCAGATGCGATCCTAATGAATTATCTTCAATAATCATGTTACGAAAAAGGATAGTATGAGTTTTGGGAGGAAGATCTGCCTTAATATGTTTCTTGTCTGGATCAATTCTCACACCATCCACGAACACAGGGCCCATATTATGTGGAAAATGATGACTATGCATGCGAATAGCTATACTTTCATATTGTTCCTCGTGGATATTATTCGCAGTACATGTGACATCATAATATCGGTTCGCTTCCAATACACTCGTCGAAATCTTCACATGCGTTTTATCATTAAACTCATCAGTTGGGCCTGACAATATTGTTCCATCAGCAAAACTGATTCCTGCTGTTAAACCTAACATCAAGCCTAAACCTATTGCTATTGTATTTTTCATTATTAAAACTCCTACATTCAAAATTTTTGATAGTAACGACAAGGCTCACTATAAGAGAAATAGAAATCGGGGTAAAGAATTTTATTTTATTTTTTGCTAATACGTTTCCATTTAGTACCGGATGTTGAATCTTCTAATACCACAGAAAGCATAAGTAACTCATCGCGAATACGATCAGCCTCAGCCCATTGTTTATTCGTGCGTGCTTGATTACGCGCTGTAATCAACGCTTCAATTTTTGCAGCAGGCAACGTACTATCTTCACCTTGCAAAAAATTTTCCGGATAATCTTGTAAAATACCTAATACCCCGCCTAACAATTTTAATAAAGCGCCATGCTGCGCTGCTAAAGATAATTCATTGTCCCGCAAACGCTGCACTTCATGCGCAAGATCAAACAACACAGAAAAAGCGATCGGCGTATTAAAATCATCATCCATTGCAGCAACAAATTTCTTTTCAAATTCGCTATGAGTCAAAGGATTCGCTTCGGGTAAATCACGCAAGGTATTATAAAACCGCTGCAGCGCATTATGCGCTTGTATCAGTGCATGTTCGGAATACTGCACTGGGCTACGATAATGGCTGCTAGTCATAAAATAACGCAGCACTTCTGGTTTATTATTTTTTAATAAATCTCGAATAGTAAAAAAATTACCTAATGATTTAGACATTTTTTCTTTTTCGATTTGCAAATAACCCGCATGCATCCAAATGTTAACAAACTTTTTTTGCGAAATAGCTTCTGACTGCGCAATTTCATTTTCATGGTGCGGGAAAATTAAATCCTTGCCCCCGCCATGCAAATCAAAATGATCGCCCAATAAAGCAGTAGACATCGCAGAACATTCAATGTGCCATCCAGGGCGGCCGGCACCCCAAGGCGATTCCCAACGCGGTTCACCTGGCTTAGCCAATTTCCATAAAACAAAATCCAAAGGATCTCGTTTCACATCATTAATCTCTATACGCGCTCCGCTTTCAAGTTGATCAATGTTATGGTGCGAAAGACAGCCATATTTTTTAAACTGGCGCACGTCATAATAGACATCTCCATTACTTGCCACATAAGCACAGTGATGATGAATTAATGTTTCAATAAATTGGATGATTTGCGGAACATAGTCTGTGGCACGAGGCTCGTGGTGGGGAGACAACAACCCTAATTGTGTAAAATCTTCGTGCATGGCTTGTGTAAAACGCTCGACGACCGCTTCGAAGGGTTCTTTGTTCTCTTGTGCACGCTTAATAATTTTATCATCGATATCCGTGATATTTCGTACATAGGTCACTTCAAAACCGCGCCATTGTAAATAACGAATAATGACGTCAAATGCGGCGTAAGTACGGCCATTGCCAATATGACAAAAATCATAGACCGTAGGGCCGCAAACATAAATACTCACTTTGTTGGGTGGTTGCAAAGGGTGAAAAATTTCTTTTGCTTGGGTCATGCTGTTGTAAATTTTTAACATGGGGGTCTCTTGTTTTAAAATTAAAAGTAAGCAATGAAATGAATTATATTTTACCCCCCCTTCCTGACCTTCCCCCTGAGGGGGAAGGAAAGTATCTAGCAGCTTATGTTAGAACATTCCTTCCCCCTCAGGGGGAAGGTCAGGAAGGGGGGATAAATAAAAATTCATTATTTCATAAATTCTCAGCAACGCTAAACCGTTTCACCACCTCATCCGCCCCTAGCAACGTGACAATATGCAACAACTCCGGCCCGCTCTGCTCCGCAGTCAAAGCCACTCTGATAGGCATAAATAATTCCTTCCCAGAAACATTCAACTCCGCTTTCATGTCTTCCAAAACTGCCTTTAAATCAGTGCCCCTTTTCTGCACGGCCTGCTGCGCCACACTAAAAAATTTTTTCCCCGCCTTACGCAACACTAAACGCTGCTCATCCTGCCACTGCAATCCAGGGCCAAACAAAATGGCCTTCCACTTCACCGCATCAGCCGGAAACAACGCATTTTCCCGCACCAGTTGAATAAATAAATCCCGCTTTTCAGGCAAAATACCGGCTTGTATCTCCTGCCCAACCCAATCCCACGCCTCTTTCACACTTAACGCCCGCACCGCTTCTTTTTGCCAATGCAATAATTGATGCAAATCAAAACGCGCCGAAGAACGACTTAATTTCTCTAAATGAAAATGTGAAGCCAGTTCCAAAAACGACATCAAAGAATGCTCATCATAGGCATGACTTAAACGCGATAAATAATTTAATACCGCCGACGACAAATAACCTGCCTCACGCAAATCATGCAAACTTGAACTACCATGACGTTTAGATAAAGGCGCACCATCTTCACCCGTAATTAACGAAAGATGGCCATACTGAGGAGTACGCATCTGCAACGCATTTAAGATCATCAACTGACGCGGCGTATTGGCTAAATGGTCTTCCCCACGCAACACATGAGTCACCCCCATCAAAGAATCATCGATGGCATTACAAAACATAAAAGAAGAATGACCATCGGCACGACGAATAATAAAATCACCGATATCATCACTATTAAAATACTGCGGCCCTTTGACTAAATCCACAAACTCAATAGCCGTCTGCAACGGCACACTAAAACGCAGCGCCGGCGTTTTGCCTTCTGCAATTCGTTTAGCAATTTCTTCTTTCGACAACCCACGGCAAGTTCCCGGATAGCGCGGCGCCTGTCCGCGAGACAATTGAATTTTGCGGTTCAAAGCCAGTTCCTGGTCTGTACAAAAGCAGGCATAAGCACGTCCCATGTCTTCCAACTGCTGATAGTAACGCGCATAAATATCATAACGTTTGGTTTGCCAATAAGGCCCATGCGGCCCGTCTACCCCAGGCCCTTCTTGCCAATGCACCCCCAGCCACCGCAAATCATCTTGTAGTAACTCAGTAAATTGATGTTCAGAGCGAGATTGATCGGTGTCTTCAATTCGTAAAATAAAGGTGCCCTTATTTTTGACTGCAAATAACGCACTAAATAACGCCGCACGCGCGTTGCCCAAATGAATCAGGCCCGTAGGACTAGGAGAAAATCGAGTTCGAATCATAAACATACCATCATTAATCGTTTCATTTCACGCACTGCATTTTCCAGGCCCATAAAAACCGCCCGCGCAATAATGCCGTGACCAATATTTAATTCATTCATTTCCGGAATGCGCGCAATCGCTTGAACATTTTGATAATTCAAACCATGTCCGCCATTCACCACCAATCCAGCCTGTTTAGCAAATCGGGCCGCTTCAACAATACGCTGCAATTCTGCGGCTCGCTCACGCGCTGTTTTTGCTTCCGCATAACTACCCGTATGAATTTCAATAGTAGGTGCCTGACATCGTATGGCCGCTTCAATTTGTTTGAGGTCAGGATCAATAAACAATGAAACATCAATGTCCATTGCTGCTAATCGTTGACAAGCATCGCGAATTTTTGCTTCTTCCGCAAGGACGTCCAGCCCCCCTTCCGTTGTTAATTCTTGGCGTTTTTCCGGCACAAAACAACAGTGCTCAGGACGCAATTGCTCCGCAAAATGCAACATCGCCTCTGTCACAGCCATTTCCAAATTCAATTTAGTCAACAAAACCTGCTGAATCAGCGCTACGTCACGCTCTTGAATATGGCGGCGGTCTTCACGTAAATGTACAGTGATACCATCTGCACCGCCATTTTCAGCAGCATAAACTGCCTCGACTGGATCAGGATAACGAGTGTGACGCGCTTGACGCAATGTGGCAACATGATCAATATTGACACCAAGCAAAATTGTTTTATTCATTCTTTTATTTCACCTCTGTAAAAAGTTTACGACTGTGTAAACTATCCACCCCTAATAAAGCAGTCAGCGCAATACGCATTAACCGTTTTGCATCCCGCAAACTTTCCTCATCCTTTAGTTGTTCACTCGCAAACGCCAACAAACTTTTTCCTTTAAATTGCATTTTGTCACCAGCGTCCGTGTCTACCTGCTTAAATCCTTGTTCAGGAAAAAACTGATAAAACCGTTCTGGCAAAATCGCGTAATGGGTAACAAAATCACGACTCAGCTGCAAGCCATAACCCAATTCTTCTAATAGTTTTTTTTCAAATAAGCGTAATGCCTGCTGCACAAATTCAGTGCCTTGCAATTCTAACAAGGTATGATGATAAATGGTATAAAGCTGTGGATGCGGGTCTTGTTTTTGTAAAACACGCACCAGCAGCTCATTTAAATAAAACCCACTAAATAAACAATCTCCTCGAAGCTGAAATGCCGCCCCATTACTCTCCACTGAGTTGAGCAACATTAAATCAGAATTGCCTTGCCAAGAAACCAATAATGGCACAAAAGGTTGCAATAATGAACGCAGCTTAGAACGTTGGCTGCGCACACCCCGTGCAATGAGGGAAATACGCCCATACGACTCCGTCAACACGTCCAATAGCAAGCTTGTCTCTCGATAAGCACGACGATGTAAAATAAATGCAGACTGTAAGTTAATGCGCATGGCCTATGGCTCTCTAAAAAAATAATGAAATCGTGATGATACATCCCCCCCTTCCTGACCTTCCCCCTGAGGGATCGACACGATTTGTGGCCGGCAGGCTGCACCCATGCTGTCATCCCGCAAAATTTTCGTCAACGATATTTAACAAAAACACTGTCCTAACACGAAAATTTGTGCGGGATCCGGTAGCGATCTATATTAGCCATATTTTTTTTATCCATTAAGGCCGTAACCGGATCCCGCACAAATTTTCGTGTTAGGACAGTGTTTTTATTAGGGGCTGTTGACGAAAATTTTGCGGGATGACAGTATTGAATAACTCAGAATACCACAGAAGAAAACAAGGATTAACCTAAGAAAAAAATGGGCAAGGCCTCATGGCCCCACCCATTCTTGATGTTATGCAAAGTGGTAAACCAAACCCAACATTGCTTGGTTGTCGTAAGGAGACCACTTAGCACCACCCGAGCTAAACGAGTTGTAGTTAGTGCGTGTGTATTCGCCTCTGATACTGAAGTTTTCATACACAACAGTTTCAAGACCAACACCGTAAACAAATCCACCTTGGTATTGAGACTTGCTAGCGGTAGCAGTCAAACCAGATGTACTTGTTGCAGTGGCTGTACCTTTCAAGCTTGCAGACATATAGCCGAGAGGGATGTACAACAAGGTGCTATTATTGAGCTTCACACCTGGCAATACGCGAACTCCCCAGCTTGTGTTAACAGAGAACTTGCTGTTGACTGTTCCACCAACGCCCGACAATTTAACGGTGTTGTTGTTGCTTTGGCTTGCACCGCTGGTGTTCACCAAAATTTCAGCCGCTAAGTAGTAAGCTTCTTGGAAGTACTGTCCATAACCAGCGAACAAACCGCCAGCCCAGCCAGTTGCAGCAATTGCGTCGCTACCATTAGCTGCTAGCGCGCCTGTTGCATCAGTTACAGAGTAGCTATTAACAGCTCTGTAAGAGTCATAGCCAACTTGCGCACCAACGTAGAAACCGTCTTTCAACATTTTTTCCACGGGGCATGGCGCGGGTTCGCCTTTATACATTTCACCCTTGTAATTACCAGCGGCAAAGCCAGCTGTAGAAGCAAGCAGCAGAGCAGCAGCTGATACTCCTGCATAAAACAAAGGTAATTGTGAGTATTTCTTCATAAATCATGTCTCCATACTGTTAATAATAAATCAGGTGAAAGTATTCTCACCCGTGATAACACACCAACTTCGTCTCGGATCATATTCAAAGAGTTCAAGATGAATACTTTATTGAATTGCGGTGATGAGAGCAAGCTTTTTTATTTAAATTTTCATTTAAAACAAACAGTAACTAGTCAGTTTCAAAAAAATTGTTTAATTATTTTCTTAAAAAGAAATAATTGAACATTTTTAATCACACACCGGCTCTTGTTTCAGAGACATGATTTTTATCTTCGAAGTAAAAAAGATGAATCTCATTGTCTCTACTGCTCGACCCACACAACTCAGTTGGTTAAGTTAACTGAAAGCGAAATGATTTTCAACGTAACTTTTTAAAAATTATTTTGTATCTATTCAGCAATTGTCACCGCTCTAATCGTGCCCGTGCGCGTGCCTGTGCGCGCGTGCGTCTTTATCTTATGTTTTATCAAAAGTATGTTTTATCAAAAGCATTAGCCATTTTAATTAACATTCCAAATTTGATGCATTTAATCACCAGATACATTATCTTTCCCAGATAATAAAATGGATGAGTTTCTAGACTTCGTGCGTCAGGGAGGGTTACCAGCTAATTTGATTGGTTATTGATCTAATATCTGTGGCGGCTTATAGGAAGCTGCTACTTTAAATTTGAGCTTCTCAGAAATGTTAAGACAACCTCATTTTGATAAAAATAATCTTTTTCTCCTGATCCAGGAAGCGTCCACGCGTTTAAATTTTCCGCTTCCCCAAAACTATGCTGCACCTTCGCAACTTCTGCCTTCATCTTTGATATTATTTGCAAGCACTCTTTTATCTATTCTCCTGGTGGAAGGATGCCGTTTTGGTTGTGAACGAGTCAATAAAAAACAAGAAACTAAAGCGCTTAAAAGGATTCAGGATCATTCTAGCCCTAACTTTTCAAGTCCTTCTCATTCTCCTCGTCAATATAATGCGTTAAGTCCTTTGCTGAAAAATTCCCTGCTTTCTAATTTTTCTAATAGGAGTGCTTCAGATTCTAAGCATCCTCATCCCCATTACAACAGCATGAAAGAATCTGCTTCTGTAGTGCGTTCTCAGTGTTTTTAACTTTAGGAGTACATGAAAGGACAAAATTTGATTGAGAAGCTGATAAGTCAATAAGAAATTCATTCTTGTAAAATTTAATGTCCTCGTCGAAATTGACTTAGATAACTACCACCAACTGGTTTTCCAGATGTAGACGCCTTTCCAAATAGTGAAGGAGTTTTCCTTACACTATCAGAAGAAGATCGAAGATGAGTTTCAGAGTGACTAGACTCCATAGCAGTATCTCCAACTGATCCCTCGGTTACATTTTTCTGTTCCAATTGATATTGAGCTATTTTGTCAGATTGATATTGAGCTATTTTTTCAGATAACTGTAATTCGGTAATAATACCCTCAACTATTTCGCCAACTACCTGATGCGGTGTTTTTTCCTTTTGGTTGTTTTGGCATACAAACTGCTGCTGCCATTGCTGTCGCTTAACACTCTGCTTCAAATAATAAATCTTAGGCACAAGCCGTTCTATTAAGGCACTATATTCTATCTCCCCCGATTTAAAACGACCGAACGCGTCATCTATCTTACGGAGCTTGTTACGAGGCTTCCACGCAATAAGCATAGATGCAAATCTCTTATCTGCGGATAAAACACATAAAGCATCTAACGCATCGGATATTTTACCTACCAAAGAATTAATATTGCTTTCGTTCTGTTTCTGAGCCATTGCATGTTCTTGTAACCGAACCCGTTCCGCTTGTTTTTTGATATGCAACGCTAAAAGAGGTTGCCATGACTCATTCCAAAGAGTTCGATAATCTTCCTGCTCCATTTTTGTTTCTATACCCTTTATTTCTGTCTGCAAAAGATATACGTTTTGTGGAATAGCTTGTAGCTCACTAACTGTCGCTTCGTTTATTTTGTTTATTTTTCGCATCATCTCGTCGCATTTCGTTTGAAATATCTCTAACATCATGCTACTTACTACTGATTTATAATTTTTACAATTTTCGTCAAAAATCTTTTTTTGTTCTGCATCGTCTGCATCGATGGGTTTCATGCGATCTAATCTACTCTTTAAAGCTTGTATTTTTTCACTGATACTATTTACCTTCTCCAAATCGAATGGTCGTTTCGCCTCTTTTATTTCATCTTGTATTATTTTTAAAACACGCTGATCAAGACTATGGATCGCATTGCGTTTTAGGCTGCTAGAGGAACTTATCGGCATCTTTTCGCATTCTGCCATTTCTCCCATTAGTTTTTCATATTTTATACGCGGCTTTTCGTCATCGACAGTATCTTTAGCTTCTTGAATTTCCTTTAATCTTTGAATGTCTTTCCGTGCTGCTGCCGTTTGTATTGCGAGTATTTGCAATAGGTTATCTAATTCCGAATGAAAACGATCAGGCCAAAATTGTTTTTGTTTTTGATCAATCAGAATATTTTTTATTTTGTCAGACATTTCATCAACTTTTTTTTCATCTAAATCTTCATTATCTTTGTTAATTGTCCAGATAAACAACTCAACCATCTCTTTACAATACAATAACCTTCCAGCCCTATTGTTATTTCTGCTCATCCTGGTGTTTCCTTCTAACCAAGGCACCAGATATCTCCATGAAGGAACTAGATATTGCCAAGCACCTGGTATTTTAGATTCCAGTGCAATAATAATATTATTTTTAGAATTAATACGAGCATGGAAGCGGTCTTCGGCTGTTTTACCTTCAATTTGTTCTTCTTTTATGAGTCTATATTGTTCAAATAGTATAACGGGATCTAATTTATTATTTAGATCGACTTTATAACCTAATCCTATTTTAATGGCATGAAATCTATCGATAGTGTGCTGTCGAATTTTTTTATTTTCTTCTATGCCCACACCAACAAGACGAACAAACTCGGATTGTATGAGTGGTTTTATATATCCAGATTGATGAGGAGACGCCTTGGAACCGCTGCTACCAGGGGAAGCCAAAGTAGGAACAGGAACAGGATCAGAGTCAGTAAAAAGACGCCTTTTAACTTCTCCACCATCACGCATAGCTGCAAACACTACTGCGCTGGGACTGGTAGTACGAGAAAAGCCTTTACCATTAGAGGAAGGACTAGAAGCAGGACTACTTCTAACTCCGTCTTTACCACTATCGCTGTCGCTGCCGGATTCTTTCTGGAGCGTTCTAGGAGATGATAAAAGCGGTGTTATCGTCCCAGAACTACGCTGGGAAGGAGATGGATCTCTACTAGGGAGAACACGCTCCCTATCAAGCCTAGAAACAGAATTATCTGTATTGTTACTTTCATCATTTCTTCTTGGGCTCAACGTAGACAAACTCTCTCGTGGAGTTTGAGGTCTTTCAGTTTGAAGTCTTGCTTCTTTTACCTCTTTCTCTTCTTGTTTTTCTTCACAGGAATGATAGCTTTCTTCGCTGACTAATTGGGCTGCTTGGCTGATACGTGCAGCAGCCTTATCAAACTCTTTAGCATTTTGAAGATATGTCTTTTCTTGGGCAGGTGTTAACATTTGAATCGTAGACATCCCTAAAGCCTTTTGCTCTAGACAATGCTCACGATCCTTTCTTAAAAATTCTTGAGTAACGATTTGATAAACCTGCGCTCCTTTTAGTACACGTATTATGTGTTTGCATTTTGCTGTAATGTTGGAAGAATGAGTACCAATATCTACTTGCACTCTTTCCAGATCCACTCCTGTGTCATCGACGTCATGGAGGTTTTGTAATTTTACGCGCGTTTCAGCTTCATTTTTAATATGTTTAGAGCCTGTACGCAAAGATAATAAACGATCAAAGCGTTTAGATATATCCGTAAGTTTTTGCATCAATTCATCAATTAGCAAACTACCCATTGCAATACGCTCATACAACGTCGACTCAAATAATAACAGTGTTCCATTACTGCCAAATTGGTCTAAAAGATGAATATATTCGTCATTTTTAACCAAACAATTTTTTATTCTTTGCACGCAGGAAAGTAACTCTATAAAATCTCCCAATACCTCTTTTCGCAGTGCAGCATCCTCTCGTTCCTTTCGTCGCTGTGCAGCAGCCTCCTGTTTTGACGTTTGTAGAGAAATGGATTTTTTTTTGCGCTGCGCGGAAATTTCCTTAACACTGTTCCCAGCTTTACTTAAAATACTTCCCCCAAAACCGCTGGGAAAACAATATGTCATTGGCGTTCCCTTTTTTTCTAAGCATCCTGTGAAGCAAATCTGACCCTCAGCATCAATATTTAATTTTCCTGTATTAAATGATTCTCTGAGACCAACCATAAAGTCACTGTCCCTAGAGCAGCGTGTTTTTTCCATGCCTGCAGCCGTAAACTGCTTGTTGCCACCCAGGACTTGAATAGAGTAATTAAGCTTGCCAATCTCTTGGGTCAATGGCGTCCGTTTGGCCGTTTCTACTTCTTCAAAATTCAGCAATCCTCCTGGTATTAGCAGAAACTGATCTCCCATTATTTGAAATAATGTTGCAGTAACGAAACTATGCACTAACCCTTGGGTTAAAAAATTCTGATGTATGCTATCAAATGAAAGCTCGAATGATGCCGGTGTATCGATGAATAAATTGTAAATTGCTTGTGTTACGATAGGCTGAATAAACTCCCCCATATCTATATTGAGCTGCTTAAGTTCACTCTGTATCGTACATTGCTCCTTGGCCGCCATTTCAGCGTGTATGTTTTTTTGTGCTAATTGTTTAGCAGCTCTTAACGTGGGGGCAAAATGCGAGTGAGACTCGGTTTCTTCGCCCTGGAGAGCTTCTCTTCCTGAATCTATCAAAGCAGTAGTCCCACTTAATCTATGAATCGACACCGCCGCAAGAATTTCAACAATTTTTTCCCATGCTTGAATTCTTCCATCTGAATTTTCTATAGCTAAGATTTTTATACAACATTGATTTAATCCCGCTATAAATCTGGCTCTTGCTGAATTACCGCTTTGTTTGTTACCTCGAGTGACCCATTTACATAACGTACCCATCAGTGTATTGGTGTAAGGAGATGTAAACTTTGCATTGCCTCGAGGAAGCTTCCTCATGAGAGGATTGAACAGATCAACAGTAACCGTTTGCCCAGACTTCAATATTTGAAATTCATCCGTTAAGAGCTTACCGAGTTGCTTATTTTGACCATATGTGCGAGGATCAGTGATGACCTTATAATAAACTTCAGCTTCTTCATCTTCAGATAAGCCCCAGAACATCATCTGTACTGCGCCAACAAAACCCCATCCCTTTTTCTTAACTTTGGCTTCTGCTTCTTTAAGCTCAGCTTCAAACCTATTTAGCATTCTATCTAGCATGATTACTCCCTCGATTAATCGCTTTTCATTGCATGACATAAGAGATCAAATAAACTTATGCCAACTTATTTGCTCAATTAATAGATTAATGAATTACTTTTCGTTCTTAATAACATAGTCCAATTCTCAAGATAACCTTCAGAACAAACTGTATTATAAAATTTACTTTTTATACATTAAAAAATAATCTGCTAAAAAATACTCCTTAAATAAGCTCCATGATTTTGAAGAAAAAGAATTGTACCACGAAATTTACTGAGTGGCTTCAAAGAAGTTTTAATTAAATACAAAAAATGGAGTGTGTGTAAACTTTTATTAAAATGGATTGTTACCGCTCAATTTATAATATTCAATGCTACTGTATTTCCGCACGCTTCTCGCATACTTCTTTCCCTAACTTATCTCTGCCTAAATAAACCCAATACCCTTGGATCCTTTTATAATCTTTAGAAAAAGTATACCGCTCCAGCCCAATGTTCTCTAAATTTTTCAAATCCTGAAAAACAACCGCCAACGTAATATCATCCCATCGGCCAGCTGTGCCTCGTGCTATTTCGCCTGTACTGTATTCCATTAACAACTGATATACCTCATTGTTTCGCACAATACGGACTGTGCCTGAGTAATCTGTATTTAGATAAGGATCAAATCCTTTGCAACTATAAACACCTTCAAAACTAGGAACAGCGGCAAAGCAAATAGAAGCTAAGAACAACAGAGCTAGAACTATAAAAAAGCGATGCCGCATAAACGTTTCCCTCTTTTGTCATCAGGAATAAGGAACAACCACAATCTTTGTTCCCACATGCGCAAAATTATTAACCATCCATTCTGCTTCGGGTATCTGCATACGAACACAGCCGTGGCTAATATTATCTTCTACCACAATATCATCCGGTGAACCATGCAATGCTTGTCCTCCGTGGAAATACATGCAAAAAGGCATCAATCCGCCGCCATAAGGTTGGGGATATTTCTTGGAGTAGCAATCTGCACCGCCTATGGCCGCAATATGGAAGGTGCCTGAGGCAGTACGACAATCACTTTCACCCACCGCATCAGAAGGGCATACTGCACCGCCTGCTGTGGCAAGGCCGGCACGCACTAAACTGCCATCGGAATCATAGGCGCCCCAAGCATGGACATTGGGATCGATCAATACCATGCGTTTATTGCCCGTATCTATATGTTGGGGAAGACGTTCTCCATAATTCGTGTTGGAACTATAGTAGTAGCTATTAGAAGAACTACTGGTTGCACAAGAAGCCAATACGAAACTACAAGAACAAAATAGCAGCAAGCTAACTAACCGAAGTAAAGTAGGCATAATAATGACTCCTTTATTATCGATACCCTTTTATTATACGCTTCTGGTTGTTTTGATGATCAAAATACCAAAAAGGATAGTTATCTTCATTGATTTGATTGGGATTATAGGTTGTATTTGGCGGAAGAGTGAAGCATTTTTTTGGTCATAATTTATAAAAATGACAAATATTTATAAAAGTATTAGACAAGAATACAGGTCTGCCACGAACACCAAATCTGTCATCCCGCAAAATTTTCGTCCAATGGTTTCAACAAAAACACTGGTCTGTCACGAAAATTTGTGCGGGATCCGGTAGCGACCTCTATCTTAGCAACCTAAAAAATCTATCCTAATTCAAAATATAAATTTCTCCACTCCGGATTAACACTTTCAATAATATTAATTTTATATTGCCTTTTCCATTTTTTAATAACTTTTTCCCGGGCAATAGCAGCATCTATATTTGTGAAGTATTCGTAATACACTAACATTTTTATCTGGTATTTTTTTGTGAACCCGCTTATCAACCCCATTCTATGTTCATCCATTCGACGAATTAAATTATTAGTGACTCCAACGTAGAATGTGCTGTTTCTTGCTCTTGTTAAAATGTAAACGTAATAATTATGATTGTGCATTATGGTCTCCTGTGTTGGGATGAATTGGATTTTTAGTTGGGATTGCTCTTGAGTTTCTACTTGAGGTCGCTACCGGGTCCCGCACAAATTTTCGTGATAGACCAGTGTTTTTGTTAAAAGCAGTTGACGAAAATTTTGCGGGATGACAGGGGTGGTGTTCTTGACAGGCCTGCGTTCTTATCTAATGCCACTTTAACAAAACTTTGCAACGACGTCCATAAACGCTTTCGCATAGCGTTGCAATTTGCTTTGGCCTACTCCTGATATCATCATAAACTCTGACTCAGTCAATGGTTTTTTATCATGAATTTCTTGCAGTGTACTATCATGGAAAATAATGTAGGGTGGTACGCCTTGTTCGCGGGCGAGTTCTAGGCGTTTGTTTTTTAATGCGTGCCAAAATGAATCATTGGGCATGGGGAGAAGGTTGTTGAAGCGCTTGGATTTTTCTTTTTTCTTTTTCACCACGGGATCGTGACGAAATGCGATGGTTTGTTCGCCGCGTAAAACAGGGACGCTTTTTTCTGTTAGTTTTAAACTGCCATAACCGCTCATGTCTAAAGTCAATAAATTGGCTGCGACTAATTGACGATAAATACTCTGCCATTGTGTTTGCACAAAAGAAAGACCAATGCCAAAAGTGGACACTTTATCATGATGAAAGCGCATGATTTGCTCGGTCTTCTTTCCTAGTAACACATCAATTAAATGTTTGACACCAAAACGTTGGCCGGTGCGGTAAACGCAAGACAATGCCATTTGCGCGGCAATTTTTCCATCCCAGGTTGCAATAGGATCCAGACAATTGTCACAATTATGACAAGGTGCATGATAGTGTTCACTGAAATAATTAAGCATCACCTGGCGGCGACACAGAGTTGTTTCACAATAACCTAGCAAGGCATCGAGTTTGCGGCGTTCTAAACGTTTGTGCTGCTCATCCGCTTCAGAGCTGTCCAACATGCGGCGTAAGGTAATCACATCACTGATCCCATAAGCAAGCCATGCGTTCGCAAAAAGACCGTCGCGTCCTGCACGGCCTGTTTCTTGATAATAACCTTCCATGCTTTTAGGCAAATCAAGATGTGCAACAAAACGCACATTGGGTTTATCAATGCCCATACCAAAGGCCACCGTGGCCACCATAATCACTCCTTCTTCGCGGATAAAACGCTGTTGGTTTTTTTGCCGTATGACATTACTTAATCCGGCATGATAAGGCAGCGCACTCCAACCTTTGGAGCAAAGCCACTCTGTAGTTTCTTCTACCCGTTTACGAGACAGACAATAAACAATGCCTGCGTCCTCTGGATGTTCTGTTGTTAAAAATTGGTGTAGTTGTTCACGCGTATTGTGTTTTTGCACGATGCGATAGCGAACATTGGGACGATCAAAGCTGGAAATAAATTGCCGCGCTTGGCTGAGCCCTAAGCGCTCTATGATTTCGCGCCGGGTTGGGCCATCGGCAGTGGCAGTCAAAGCAATACGCGGCACAGTGGGAAATCGTTCATGTAAAATGGAAAGTTGCACATACTCAGGACGAAAATCATGTCCCCATTGTGAAACGCAATGCGCTTCATCGATAGCAAACAAAGACAATTGCGTTTGCTCCAACAATTGCAAGAAACGCGGAGTTAGCAATCTTTCAGGTGCGACATATAATAGAGTCAAGTTACCGTCGACCAAATCTTGCTCTATCCGCCAAGCGCTTTCAACATCTAAACTGGAGTTTAAAAAAGCAGCCTTTACACCTAATTGAAGCAATGCATCGACTTGGTCTTGCATCAATGCGATAAGCGGCGATATCACGATAGCAGTCCCTCTCCTCACCATCGCCGGAATTTGAAAACAAAGCGATTTGCCGCCCCCTGTGGGCATGAGAACCAAAGCATCGTTTCCTGCTATCAGATGATCGATCACCGCAGCTTGTTCACCGCGAAATTCATTGTAGCCAAAGACAGTGCTTAATATTTCTTGTGGGGATTTCATAGAGCCTAGTAGCTTTCTTTTTAGATCAGGATATACTATATGGCCGATAGTATTAAAGGTAATGCACTATGTCTACTACCTCATCAAAAAAACAAAAAAATTTTTTCCTGACCGCTGCTCCTTTATTTCTGGTACTTTTTATTGATAGCATGGGGCTAGGACTTGTTTTTCCCATTTTAAATGCACTTATCATTGATCCACATGCACATTTTATTACAGACGGCTTCTCTGCAAATACTCGCAATCTCATTTTTGGCTTCACGATTAGCATTTATATGTTTTGTTGGTTTTTTGGTGCTGCCTTCTTGGGCGACCTCTCCGATCAAATAGGCAGAAAAAAATCATTAATGATTTGTTTAGTGGGCGCATGTCTTGGTTATTTTGCTTCGGCATTGGCCGTAGCCATCAATAGCTATCTCTTATTGTTAATAGGCCGAATCATTGCGGGATTTACCGCAGGCAGCCAATCGATTGCTCAAGCCGCTATCGTGGATATCAGCACGCCTGAACATAAAGCACGAAATTTAGGTTTAATCTTATTTTTTGCTTCGCTCGGCTTTATTGTAGGGCCTATGATTGGCGGAATACTTTCCACTTCTACCTTAGTGTCTTGGTTTGATTACACTGTGCCTTTTTATTTTGCTGCTTTGATTTCACTTGTGAATGCGGTACTTTTATTGTTTATCTTCCATGAAACGTTTTTACGCACTAAAAAACTTCACCTTAAAATCCATTATGCCGTTAAAATTTTTCTGGATGCTTTTAAGCGTGAAAAAATCAGAGAACTTTCCATCGTCATGTTTATTATGATTTTTGGTTGGAGCGGGATTTATTCATCGCTGTCCATGTATTTATTAAATATTTACCATTTTAATTCTCTACAAACGGGTTTTTATATGGGGCTTATGGGTGTTGGTTTTGGTATAGGCACTGGGTTTTTAGTGGATCCCCTGACCAAACGCTTTTCACTGAAACAGTGCGTGATTGCCAATCTTCTGCTAACCGCATTATTCACAGCGTTGACACTTCTTGCGCCATCCATTATATATGTATGGATTTATGCTGGGTTTATTGGCATGGTCATAGCAGTTGCTTATTCAACACTATTAACTTTATTTTCTAACCAAGTCGATGCACAATCGCAAGGCTGGGTCATGGGTATTACTGGAGCAGTCATGGCATTTGCATTTGGTTTAAATGGATTGCTCATCGGTGTATTTGCTGATTTCACTCCTGCAACACCGCTTATTGTTGCTATTAGTAGTTTAGTCTTGTCTGCTATTTTGATGAAGTGTTTATTCCATCAAAAATAATATATCGATTGTGGAGAGAATATGAGTTACAGCAAAGAAAGTACTTACGTATCAAAACCACTGGATGCCAATGGTAATGCGGACTATACCCAAGAAGAAGATTCTGTTTGGCATGATTTAATGGCCCGCCAACAAAAAATCGTTGTTGACCGTGCGTGTGATGAATATATTCATGGATTAAAATTATTAAATTTGCCGCGAGATAGAGTTCCTCAATGCTATGAAGTGACTAAAGTTTTGCAAGAAACCACGGGTTGGGCGTTGGAGCCTGTTCCTGCTCTCATCCCATTTGAGCAATTTTTTACGCTGCTGGCCAATCGACGCTTTCCTGCAGCTACTTTTATCCGCACTCGAGCAGATTTCGATTACATTAAAGAGCCCGATCTTTTTCATGAAATTTTTGGACATTCCCCTCTTCTGACTAATCCAGCCTATGCGCAGTTCGCGGAACATTATGGCAAACTCGGATTGGCTGCAACACCCGAAGAGCGCATCAAGCTTGCGCGGTTATTTTGGTTTACGGTTGAGTTTGGATTGATTCGAACATCAGCAGGCATACGGGCCTATGGCGGAGGCATTCTTTCATCTATAGAAGAAACCGTCTATGCTGTCGAAAGCAACATACCAGAACGCAGGCCGTTTGATGTTATCGATGCATTACTCACGCCTTATCGCATTGACATTAAACAACCTATTTACTTTGTGATTAATAGCTTTGATCAACTGTATCAACTTGCCAAGATGGATTTAATGGACATTGTTCGTCAAACAAAAAACTTACACGATCATGTTCCGCCGCATCCTTGCTAACACTACTCTATTATTTTTGATGGTGGACAGTTTTGAGAGTAGTTCTCGCGCAGAAAGTAAAACTTTTTGTATCGGTTTGGCCGTCACATGGGTTACTTGAGACAATATGGATGAGGGATGATGAGCAGCAGTAGGAGAAAATACAAAAGCTGTTCTATAGTTTTTGATTAGAGACAATTTTGATAAGCTCCCTTTAGCTGATGGAAAGAAAATTTTCTGCATCGGCTTTGCTGTCGCAAGAGTTGCTTTAGACAGCATAGGTTGTTGAAGTTTAAAGACAGGCCGCAATACTAATATTGTTCTGCTGTTTTTAATCAGCGATGATTTTGCAAGAATTCCTTTAGCAGAAGGCAATACTGCCCTTTGCACTGGTTTAATTACCGCATGGGTTGGTTGAGATAGCATGGATGATTGCAGTTTGAATACTTGGCGCAGCACGAATATGGTGCTGCTGGTGTTTGATAATGATAATTCTGCAAATATTTCTCCGACAGAAGGAAATGGAGCCTTTTGCATAGGTTTAATTGATGCGGGTTTTGATTTAGATAATATGGGCGATTGAAGTTTCAGGACAGGCCGCAATACTAATATTGTTCTGCTGTTTTTAATCAGCGATAATTTTACAAGCATTTCTCTGGCGGAAGGCAATACGGCCTTTTGCACTTCAAAGGCAGTGTTGAAAAGACTGGGTTGCTTCCTGCCGCGCGGGCTCGCAGTCGCAATGACGATTGTCGTCTGGGTTGATTGAGCCAGTATGGACGATTGAAGTTTGAATACTGGACGCAGCATGAATACGGTGCTGCTGGTGTTTGATAATGATAATTTTGCAAATATTTCTTTGATAGAAGGCAATGGGGATTGCTGCACGGGTTCAATTGTCGTTTGAGTTGGTTGAGATAGCATGGACGATTGAAATTTGAATATTTGGCGTAATACCAAGGTTTCCGCTTGCGCGGGAATGACATGAACTATTACGTTAGACAATGATAATTTAGCAGCCGTTTGTACGGGTTTGGTTGCCGCCTGCTTTGGTTTCGTCAAGGTTGGCAATTCGTGCTTGGCCTTTGCAGCAATTGAGGTTTGTGACAAAAACAATTCTACATTCTTCAGTTTATTGTCCTTCACCACAGACCATTCTGAGAGAAACACTCTCGCAGATGGTTTTAATGACCGATATGATGCCAACGTATCTGATGTATTTGATTTGGACTGAGCTATCTCAATAGCAGAAGTTCGCAACGCATTAGCATAACTACAATAATTATTTTGAACCAATGAGGAAGAGATCGGAATGGTCCTAGCTTGTTTCTTCGCATTAGCGGCAAAGCTCTCTGCTAATCCGTTTGTTGTTACGCTATGTTGCGCCACTCGTAACGTTGAACGCAACGCTTTAGCTAAAACTCGTGCACTCCCAATCCCTGAAAAATGAATCGATATCAGTGTTTCGTCTTCTTCCGCAGAAAAAGGATTAATGGTCAAAATATAAATTTGTGCATTACGCAATACCAACAGAACTTGTTGTAATGTTGCTTGTGGTACAACCAACGCGCCATTAACCATTGTTTCATGGTCTGAACCGGTAAAAGCGGCCCAAGTATTCATTGCCATGATCTTGTTCGCTTCGGTGTCTGCTTTGACATTATTGCTAAATTGAACTTGATAAGCATTGTCCTGCAACTTTCCTTTGGTTCCCAATAATACATCGAGCTGGTGCCCATCTAATGTGGTATCTGACGAAGACACATCACCTAGCGGAAAATCGCCATTCCCATCTGCAGTCTCTTTTATTTTTTTTAATATTTTTCCAATAGCACTGGCCAGCTTAAAAATCTCGCCCTCACCTTTCACATGTATCACCATGACCCTTGGTGAATCCCAAAGATAAGGATTATTTAAATTAGTCACTTCTAATTTGTTTAGCAATGCCTCGCTTATCACTGGATTCACTTGCTCCTCCAGCAAAACGAAATCAGCGTTAACAAGATAAATTTGATCAATATCTTTTTTAAAAATAATATTTGATGAAAGTCCACGGTCTATCGTACGCTGCATGCCATTCATTTGAATATAGATATCATCGCGAGGAACAAGGAGTTGTAAACTTTCTTCATTTAGATTAAATTGGCCATCTTGTCCTACCCATTTTTTGATTTTAGTAACATTAAAATCTGGGGAAGGATGAGATGTTTTGGACGCGTAACAGCAGCTCGAGGAAAAAACAAGAAAAGCGATCAAAATCAAGAAACCCGATTTTGCCATAGTTCTTCCTTGTCACCTGGGGCATCCGGCGGACACCCTGTTAGCTATCAGAAGAGTACAAGGTTTTATTATAAGCTTTTTTCTATTTAAATCCTATTGTTGCAATTTCCAGCCCGGGCCGAGTTTGCAATAGGTAAAGGTGTATTTATCTGTACGATGTTGGGCGCGATTAATAATTCGCAAATTTCTACATACTGTTCCATTTTTTTTCATGGAGTTGAGGGGCATCAAGGAACCGCCATGGCCGGTTTTAGGATTTATCCACGTTTCATTTTTACCATTTGGTAATGTGTTGAGCGCATGTTGTACGTTTGCCGCAAACATTTGCCAGTCAGAGTCTTGAAAAAATTGGCCTGCGGTGTCTTGCATGAAGGCCAGATTGGCGCTGAAAGCGGGAAGAGAAAAGCTGAGTAAACAGAGGGTGGATAGGGCTACTTGTAACATACATGTCTTTATCTTGTTCATAAGATCTCCTTTCTTAATGATTAGTTCATCATCACGACGCAGAATGAACGTTGATTTATCCCCCCTTCCTGACCTTCCCCCTGAGGGGGGAAGGAAATTACTAGCAGCGCTTGTTAGAACATTCCTTCCCCCTCAGGGGGAAGGTCAGGAAGGGGGGAATAAATAACAAATTCATTATTCATCAAGCAACAGGCCGCAATGTAATAACGACTCGTCTATTCATCGAACGTCCGCCGGCAGTTTTGTTTGATACCAGTGGATCGCGTTTGCCTCGACCTTGTGTCATGATGCGATTGGGTGATACGCCTTGGGACACTAAATAATCTCCTACGCTTTTCGCCCGATTTTCAGATAAGACTTGATTATAAGCGTCTCCGCCTACATTATCGGTATAACCCGTAATCACGATATTGGTTTTGTTGTATTTCTTGACCACAATTGCAACAGAGTTCAAAGTGGGATAGAAGTTTGAACGGACAGAGGCTTGTCCTGTATCAAAAGTCACATCGGATGCCATGACTAATTGGATAGAATCACCTTGGCGGTGGACTTGAACGCCTGTGCCTTGCAGAACATTACGCAGCTCATCATTCTCTTTGTCCATTGAATTGCCAATCAAACCGCCCCCTACTCCGCCAATCACGCCTCCGATCAAGGCGCCTTTACCGCCGCCGGCAAGTGCACCGATCACGCCACCTCCAATTGCACCGAGGGTAGCTCCCTTGGTCGCATCGCTAGATTGGGTTTCGCCAGTATAAGGATTGGTTGAACTGCAACCGCTTAACAACATTGCGCAGATTGCAATGCAGGCAAAAAATATTTTATTTTTAGGTATTATTTTCATGAGTTGGCCTCCTAGAATTCGATTAGACGGGGGAGTTTAGCACATATTTTTATTTTTACTCAAATACAATTCCAATCACCATAAATTTTGGTTTGTCCAGATATTGACTCACATGATTGACGGGATTAATCGCATTGGCTGCCGCTAATGCTGCTTTGTCTAATACTTCTGCTCTGCTGGTTTGCAATAATTGCACGTCTGTCACATGGCCATCCGGATACAGCACAAATCCGATGACAGAAGTTCCTCTCACATAAAGATCAAGGGCTGATTTAGGATAAATCAAATATTTGGTCAATGCTTTTCCTAATAATGTCAAAAGGGGCCTATCTATTTTTTTATCGCCAATTAAATGCACGGGTTCGGTTTCGGGTGAACGGCTGATATTAATTGGTTGATGATTATTTAAAGAAGGGCGCGCAAACTGATTGGCTGGCTTTTCAATGCCTTTATTTGAAGTGGGTGTTGCTGCCGAATGATCGGGTTGTTGCAAAGCGGGTGCTGTTTGATTTTGTGCAACATAGGATGGAATAAACAAAGATGGCTTGTCTTCTTCTTTTGCTTGTAAGATCTTAGTCGCTGCCACCCATTCCAATGAAAGACCCATAAGCAAAAGGCCATGACAAAATAGAACTAGCCAAAAACTATTTTTTTGAATAAAGCGTGCTGTTTTAGTTAGCATTGTTTACTCATGATTCACATTGTAATTCATCTAGCATATGTTAAGCTTGCTTCCTCATCAACTTGATTCACTTTATGCAAACTACTCCTTATAGCAACCTAGACCCGGATTTCATTTTGAAAGCCATTGAAAGTGTGGGCTTTCTTTGTAATGGCAGCTTGCTTGCATTAAACAGTTATGAAAATCGCGTCTACCAAGTGGGCATTGAAGAAGCGCCGCCTATGATTGCAAAATTCTATCGGCCCCTGCGCTGGAGTGATGCGGCTATTTTAGAAGAGCACCAATTTGCCTTGGAATTGGCGGAACACGAGGTTCCTGTTGTTGCGCCTTGGTGTTCTCCTGCTCAGCAAACATTACATGAATATCAAGGCCATCGTTTTGCGCTTTTTCCACGTTGGGGCGGACGGGCATTGGAATTAGATAGTCTGGAACAATTAGCCTGGATGGGACGTTTTATCGGGCGTTTGCATGCAGTGGGTGCTTGTAAGTCTTTTCAACATCGGCATTCTATTGATGTGCAATCGTATGGATATGTTCCTTATCGTTTTTTATTAGAACAGAACTTTATTCCTGGTTTTTTAAAGGAAAAATATTGCAGCACAGTGGAATCTGTTTTACAAAAAGTGGAAATGCGGTTTAAAGAAGCCGGAACATTAACGAAAATTCGATTACATGGTGATATGCACGTAGGCAATGTGCTTTGGCGTGACGAAGGGCCGCATATTGTGGATTTAGATGATTGCATGATGGGACCTGCTGTACAAGATATTTGGATGCTTTTATCAGGTGATGAAGAGCAAATGTCCATGCAGCTCGATACGATTTTAAGCGGTTATCGTGAATTTCATGATTTTCACTCAAGAGAATTACATCTCATTGAAGCATTGCGCGCTTTGCGTATGTTACATTATTCCGCGTGGCTTGCGAGACGCTGGGAAGACCCTGCGTTTCCCATCAATTTTCCGTGGTTTAATACACCGCATTATTGGCAGGAGCAATTATATAATCTGCAGGACCAGGATGATGTCTTGGCTCGGTATATGCTTTAAGCGCTTGCCCTCATAGGCGTATACCCAGGTGGTGATTGCATATTTTGCACCTGCTAGCTGTCAAGGTTTCTTCAAATTCCGCATCTTAAGACGAGAAGAATGTTTATCACGCATTTTCCGCAGCTCTAACAAGGTCAGTAAAGGGCCGGAGATGGCGTAGCAGAAGAAAATGGCGAATAACATGGGGGGAGGATCGACGGCGATGGCGGCGATGATTAATACGGGGAGTAATAAAACAAAAAAAGGTACGCGGCCTTTTAAATCAATTTTTTTAAAACTGTGATAACGAATGGTGCTGACCATTAGGGCTGCTGCAAAGACAGTCAGCACGCTGATCGGAATGGCGATTAGAATACCTTGGATGCTCCAAGTGGAACCTAGCCAGACACTGCCGGCGATGACACCTGCGGCGGCGGGGCAAGGCAGGCCTTGAAAATAGCGTTTGTCTGCGTCATGTGATTGTGTGTTGAAGCGCGCTAAACGTAGTGCGGTGGCTGCGGCATAGAGGAAGGCAGCCATCCAGCCTAATTTACCTAAATGGGCGAGTGACCAACTGTATATCATTAAAGCGGGTGCCACACCGAAGGCGACCATGTCTGACAGGCTATCGTATTCTGCGCCAAATGCGGTTTGGGTATTGGTCATGCGGGCTACGCGGCCATCGAGGGTATCGGCTATCATGGCGATAAAGACGGCGATGGCAGCGATGTCGAAATTGCCTTTCATGGCGGCGACGACGGCGTAGAAGCCGGAGAACAGGGCGGCGGTTGTGAAGAGATTGGGTAACAGATAAATGCCGCGGGGGAGAATGCGTTTTTCTGGGGTTTGTCTGGTTTCCATGGCTGCTCGCTTTTGAGTTTCTTAGTGAGTGAGATTTTGCCTTAAATGGATGAAGACAGCCAGTGGCTTTTAATCGTGCTTGGCCTCTACTCTGTCATCCCTGCCCCTCTACTCTGTCATCCCTGCCCCTCTACTCTGTCATCCCCGCCCCTCTACTCTGTCATCCCCGCGAAAGCGGGGACCCATTCAGCATAAAGCACCAAGCGATAAAATAATTTTATGGAAATGGCATTGCAAAGAATCAAAATAAGGTCAGAGATTAGTTAAAATGGGTCCCCGCTTTCGCGGGGATGACAGAGTAGAGGGGCAGGGATGACAGAGGAAAAGAGGCGGGGATGATAAAATATACATAGTTATTTCACAACATATCCACAGGAATTCCACATCTTACCCACTTGCGCCGTCGAGAAATATACAGTATCTTGTGTTCAACTTATCAAAAATGTCTATATATTGTGTTTTTATCGAAAATCTCTATATAGTATAAGTACTTAAACAATTTTAATCGTGCTCGGGAGGAGCCAAATGGAAACATTCAAAACACCATCTAAAATATCTCATTCTGATCTTAACGCAACCGCGCCGGGCAAGTTAAAAGTCATTCGCCGTAATGGCACCCTGACGCCTTTTGACGGGCACAAAATTGTCATGGCGATGACCAAGGCTTTTTTGGCGGTTGAGGGCACGTCTGCGGCAGGGTCTGCTCGTATTCATGAGACAGTGACTCGGCTAGTGACGCAAATTTCGGATTCTTTTCGCCGCCGTTTGCCCAGTGGCGGCACGATACATATTGAAGATATCCAAGACCAAGTCGAACTTTTATTAATGCGTAGTGGCGAACATAAAATCGCGCGTGCGTATGTGCTTTATCGTGAAGAACGTCGTAAGATACGCGAGCGAGAAGAAGCAGAAACCAGCGCGGACCGTCAGCAATTACATGTTATGCTGCACGATGGAAAAATCGTGCCGCTAGACAGCAAACGGCTGGCACATCTGGTCAATAGCGCCTGCTTGGGTTTAACAGATGTTTCTGCGGAACATATTATTGAAGACACCAAGCGTAATCTTTTCGATAAAGTACCGGTCAATCAAGTCAGCAAATCGTTAATTATGTCAGCCCGTGTTTTGATTGAAAAAGAACCCAATTATAGTTTTGTCGCGGCCCGTTTATTATTAGATGATTTGCGTGGTGAAGCACTTAGTTTTTTAAATATTCGAGACAAGGCCACGTTTGAAGAAATGACCACGCTTTATGACACTTATCTTAAAGCTTATATCGAGCGCGGTGTCCAATTAGAATTATTAGATCCTAAATTACAATCGTTTGATCTCAAACAATTGAGTGCCGCTATCAAGCCGGAACGTGATTTGCAATTCAACTATTTGGGTCTGCAAACTTTATATGACCGCTATTTTATTCATAGTCATGGCATTCGTTTTGAATTGCCGCAAGCGTTTTTTATGCGTGTTGCGATGGGGCTGGCTTTAAATGAAAAAGAAAAAGAAAGACGTGCAATTGAATTTTATCATTTGCTGTCTTCTTTTGATTTTATGAGTTCAACGCCTACCTTATTTAATTCGGGTACATTGCGTCCACAATTGTCTAGCTGCTTTCTTTCGACGCTGCCTGATGATTTGGATGGTATTTTTGCAGGCATCAAAGACAATGCATTATTATCAAAATACGCAGGTGGGCTAGGTAATGACTGGACTAACGTTCGTGCTATGGGTGCCCGTGTTAAAGGCACTAACGGAAAATCATTGGGCGTTGTACCTTTCTTAAATGTGGCAAATGCGACAGCAGTTGCTGTCAATCAAGGCGGAAAACGTAAAGGCGCTCTTTGTTCTTATCTGGAAACGTGGCATAGAGATATCGAAGAATTTTTGGAATTGCGTAAAAACACCGGGGATGAACGTCGTCGTACACATGATATGAATACGGCTAATTGGATCCCTGATCTTTTTATGAAGCGTGTGCATGAAGAAAAAGAATGGACTTTGTTTTCACCGGATGAAGTGCCTGATTTACATGATGCCTATGGCAAAAATTTTGAAGATAAATATACGGCTTATGAAGCTAAAGCTGCGCGCGGTGAAATTCATAATTTCAAAAAAATGCCGGCCATCAACTTATGGCGTAAAATGCTGAGCATGTTATTTGAAACGGGACATCCTTGGATTACTTTCAAAGACGTCTGTAACTTGCGTTCGCCACAACAGCATACGGGCGTCGTACACAGTTCTAATCTTTGCACTGAAATTACGTTAAATACTTCGCAGGAAGAAATTGCGGTATGTAACTTAGGCAGTGTCAATTTAATTGCGCATATGACAGAAACGGGACTCGATTATGAGAAACTGCGCCGTACTATTCATACGGCAATACGTATGTTGGACAATGTCATTGATATTAATTATTACTCTGTTCCGCAAGCGCGTCATTCTAATCTTAAGCACCGGCCTATTGGTTTGGGCCTCATGGCGTTTCAAGATGCGTTGTATAAATTAGGTATTCCTTATACTTCACAAAATGCGGTGGAATTTGCAGACCGTTCGATGGAGCATATTAGTTATTATGCTATTGAAGCTTCTACCTTGCTTGCTGAAGAACGTGGCAGCTATTCTACCTTTGCAGGTTCGTTGTGGAGCCAGGGTATTTTACCGATTGATTCCATTGAATTGCTGCAGCAAAGCCGCGGGACTTATCTTGATCAAGATCGTAAACAAACGTTGGATTGGAACTCACTGCGTACACGGGTGAAAAAAGTGGGCATGCGTAATTCGAATGTGTTGGCCATTGCGCCCACGGCCACGATTGCAAACATTTGCGGTGTTTCGCAATCGATTGAACCGACGTATCAAAATTTGTTTGTTAAATCGAACTTATCAGGTGAGTTTACTATCATTAATCCTTATCTAGTCGCTGACCTTAAAAATATAGGTTTATGGGACGAGGTCATGGTCAATGATTTAAAATATTATAATGGCAGCGTTACTAAAATTAATCGTATTCCAGATGCGATTAAACAACTGTATGCGACGGCATTTGAAATTGATCCTGCTTGGCTTGTCTTAGCTGCATCGCATAGACAAAAATGGATTGATCAGGCACAATCGCTTAATCTTTATATGGCACAGCCATCAGGCAAAAAGTTAGACCAGCTCTACCGTCTTGCTTGGACCAAGGGTCTTAAGACCACTTATTATTTACGCAGCATGGGCGCTACGAATACGGAAAAATCGACTATTCATAATGGTGTGCTGAATGCGGTACAAGCAGATGCTGAGCCTAAGGCATGTTTGATCACTGATCCCACTTGCGAAGCCTGTCAATAAATTAGGAGAAGAAAATCATGTCTACAGCACATTATAATGTTTCAACAGGCGGGGCAACGGGATTAGAAGTGTTAGAAATGGGCGCAGCGCGAATTCGTGTGGATGATAAGCGTATTATCAATTGTCACGCAGACCTTAATCAATTAGTACCATTCAAATATAAGTGGGCGTGGCAAAAATACTTAGACGCTTGCGCTAATCATTGGATGCCAAATGAAATTAATATGTCGGCTGACATTGCGCTTTGGAAAGACCCGCACGGTTTAACGGAAGATGAGCGCATCATTATCGAGCGTAATTTAGGCTTTTTTTCTACGGCGGATTCCTTGGTTGCGAACAATCTGGTATTAGCGGTTTATAGGCATATTACTAATCCAGAATGCCGGCAATATTTATTACGGCAAGCGTTTGAGGAAGCATTGCATACGCATGCTTATCAGCATGTGATTGAAAGTTTAGGTATGGATGAAACGAAAGTATTTAATATGTATCGTGAAATACCTGCTGTTGCACGTAAGGCCGCTTGGTCATTAACTTATACACAAAGCTTAGGTGATCCTAATTTCCAAACAGGCACGCCGGAAAATGATCGTCGTTTATTACGGGATCTCATCGCGTTTTATGTGATTTTTGAAGGTATTTTCTTTTATGTAGGATTTACACAAATTTTATCGATGGGTCGTCGTAATAAAATGACGGGCACTGCGGAACAATTGCAATATATTTTACGTGATGAATCTATGCATCTGAATTTTGGTATTGATGTGATTAATCAAATTAAAATTGAAAATCCGCATTTGTGGACGGAAGAATTTAAACAAGAAGCGATTGATATGATTCGTACGGGTGTTGAGATGGAGCATGCTTATGCTATGGATACGATGCCGCGGGGGATACTAGGGATGAATGCGGAGATGTTTAGAGAGTATTTGCAATTTATTGCTAATCGTCGTTGTGTGCAAATTGGATTGCCGCAGCAATATCTGGGTGCGACTAATCCTTTTCCTTGGATGAGTGAGATTATGGATTTGAATAAGGAAAAGAATTTCTTTGAAACGCGCGTGACCGAATACCAAACAGGCGGTGCGCTGAGTTGGGATGAGGAGTAGAGGCCTCTGCTACCGTGTCATTCCCACTCTCTATTTTGTCATTCCCGCTCTCCATATAATTTAATTGTCATGGCATTTTTTATCTTTTGTGATATTTGCAAAATAGGTTCCCGCCTTCGCGGGAATGACAATTAAACATTCGAATTGGGATAATTATATTGCAACACAGCCAACGTATCTGCTTCATTTTGTTTAAGATGTAATGCGCGATAGGATTTTGCCATTAGAACTAATGCTTCTGGTATCGCAGAGGAACCTTGGTAATGCCTTACAACCAAATTGGCACGGTTGGCCGCGGCAACATAGGCCTTGAGGCTAAAATAATATTGGGCTACTTCTAATTCATGATTAGCTAGGGTGTTGCGTAGGTATATCATATATTGATGGGCGGCAGGCGCATAGCGGCTAGTGGGATATAAGTGGACCACTTGGGCAAAATCAGCATAGGATTTTTTAATCTGGGTCAAATCGCGTGTGGCAAGGTCCACGGTAAAAATGCGTTCAAACACCCCCATATTTTGAAAATAATTAGAGAGGCCGCGCATGTAATAAGCATAATCAACATGCGGGCTGGCTGGGTGTGCGTGAATGAATCGATCGGCAGCTGCTTCAGCTTGTGTATAATCGCTGCTCATATAATAAGCGTAAATAAGATGCAGTTGGGCTATTTCAGTATCATGACCAAAAGGATACTGGACTTCCAATGCTTCAAAACGTTTAATTGCTTCTGAATAGCTATGATCACGTAACGCTTCTTCGCCGCGCTGGAAAATTTGCTGCACTGTCTCATTTTTGTAAGTTTCTGCGGGATCGGTTGTGGTAGAACAAGCAGCTAACAACGCAAATCCAAGCATGACAACGGCGTGATTAAGGTATTTTATAAGCTTCATTTGAATAAGGCCCCATGCAGCATTAAAACAATGGCGTGCATTGTACCTTAAATTTTGGCATTATCCACGCACTTATGAAAATTCAACACACAATCATTGTTCCAGACTCCTTAGGGGGCATGCGGGTAGACCAGGCACTGGTAAAATTGCTGCCGGATTATTCGCGTACCCAGCTGCAAGCTTGGATCAAAAATGCAGAGATTACTGTCGATAATAAAACGGTCAAAGCACGGGACATTGTTTTGGGTGGGGAAACGATCAATCTCACTGCTGCGTTAAAGCCGCAGCCTACGTGGGATGCACAAAATATTGCATTGAATATTGTCTATGAAGACGAAGCCTTGCTTGTCATTAACAAACCGGCCGGCATGGTTGTGCATCCTGCCGCCGGGCATAAGAGCAATACGTTATTAAATGCGTTGCTGCATCATGTGCCTGCACTACAAGCTTTACCGCGTGCGGGTATTTTGCATCGCTTAGACAAAGATACGTCGGGCTTGCTTGTTATTGCTAAAACGCCCACTGCACTCTTGAAATTAAATAAACAATTAAAAGCACGCACTATGACACGTCTTTACCAAGCGGTTGTTTCGGGCGTGCTCATTAGTGGCGGCTGTATTGATCAACCCATTGGCCGGCATCCCATCAAACGTAAATCAATGGCAGTGATTGAAACCGGTAAACCAGCGGTTACTCATTATCGTGTCATGGAACGTTATCGCGCGCATACTCGAATCAAAGTGCAATTAGAAACAGGGCGCACGCATCAAATACGTGTTCACATGGCTGCGATCAAACATCCTTTGTTCGGTGACCCAACATACGGTGGACATTTACAATTGCCAAAAGGCGCCACCCCCGAATTAATCCAACAACTGCGTCAGTTTAAACGGCAGGCATTACATGCTTGTGAATTAGGTTTAATTCACCCTGTGACTCAACAGCCCTTGACTTGGCAAGCGCCTTTGCCGGACGATATGCAAGAATTGATTGCTGTACTGAAAAAAGATGCTGGGGCTGCTGCATGACGCAATTTTTTATTGAGCCTAACTGGCCTGCTCCCGCAAATGTTAAAGCTTACACGACATTACGGGATAGTGGTGTCAGCACGTTAAATAAAAATAATCGAATTGATCTTGATCGTTTGATGCAATTATTAGGTCTGCCTCAGAAGCCCATTAAAATCAACCAAACACATAGTACTATTGCTTTAGCTGCTTTGCCTGAAAACTGTAATAAAGAAGCAGACGCTGTTTTTACAAATCAGCCGAATCAAGTGTGTCTTGTCTCTACAGCGGATTGTTTGCCTATACTAGTAACGAATCGTCAGGGCAGTATCGCCGCGGCCATTCATGCTGGTTGGCGGGGGCTTGCTAAAGGCATTATTTCTCATACGCTCCAAACTTTAAATCTTCCAGGGGCTGATTTACTTGCATGGTTAGGGCCTGCGATTAGCCAGCCTTGTTATGAAGTGGGCGATGAAGTGCGCGAGCAGTTTTTGGCAACCTATCCTGCTTCGATAAGTGCTTTTATTCCTTCGATTCAAGGGCACTGGTTAGTGGACCTGTATGCTATTGCACGTTTACAACTCGCCCAGCTTGGTGTTGGTGCTATTTATGGCGGGGAATATTGTACTTTTTCAGATCCTGCTCGGTTCTTTTCTTATCGGCGAGATGGTAAGATTTTGGGGTCTATGGCGACGCTGATTTGGATAAAGACCTTGTCGAAGGAATGAATTTTTATTTTACCCCCCCTTCCTGACCTTCCCCCTGCGGGGGAAGGAATGTTACAGGCATTACCAAGTAGTTTCCTTCCCCCGCAGGGGGAAGGTCAGGAAGGGGGGGATAATATTTTTCCTTATTCGATACAATGACTCTATGATGATTTCTTTGAGATCCTACGCTCACGTTTTAATTCTTTTTGACTTGGTTGATGTTTATCTTCCAGTCTCCCTCTAAACCTTAATGTTTTTGCCGTTCCGCTCGGAAGGGATAAGTGAGATCCTTCTTGTGTCAGTTGTTTTTCCCTAGTCAGAAATCCCATTCGTCCCATGATGCTATATGTCTTGCGTGTACCATCAGCCGTCATACCAATCTCTTGCAAATCTGCACTACTCATTGCAAATATTTTATCGTTAACCGCCTTTTTATCGGCTTCTTTCAATTGTGATTTTATATACCAAGGCGGGGCACCCAATAAACCTCCTGAGAGAGTAGTCAACACTGTCACTATCCCTTTCCATAGAGGATTTTGCTGATCATAATAACAAGTCTTGGATGCCCGCTTGATGAAGAGTTTCATTTTTTTAGAAAGCTTTAAGTCTTTTGTAATATCACAATCTCGGTCTTGATGATAAAGAA
This sequence comes from Legionellales bacterium, assembly GCA_023265835.1. Lineage (GTDB taxonomy): Bacteria > Pseudomonadota > Gammaproteobacteria > DSM-16500 > DSM-16500 > UBA4722. The sequence goes on along the minus strand of JAHFSI010000011.1, from coordinate 3,581 downwards.
TCGTTTTCGCGAAATTGTTCCTCATTTTTGAATCGTTATGAAGTGCTAACCATAGTTCATTTTTCTCAGACAGTTTTTTCTCATCCAATCGATGGATAACTTTAGTAATCTTGATGAATTAAAATGTGCTCTTAGAAATGTTCTTGCGCTGAGCCTGCAAAGAGATAGAAATGCTTTATCGCTTTTTTCAACTACAAAATCCGGTTATGTTGCACATTCTTTGTTGAAAACGCCAGAATATCGTCAATTTGCTCAACTTATTTTGGGTCGTGCGGTAGATGACCATAATATTCGTTATCGAGATTTGCGAATGTTTGTACTTGCAGAGAATAATAAATCTTATTTTTACACAAAATATCGTGATACCAATTACAGCATGTTTGAATCTAAAGAACAGTCAAACGGACAAAAACAGATTACATCAAATTTGGTAATGAATTATTTAACACGTCATAGATAGGCTCCAGCTAAAAATGCGGTGTTGGAGGTGTGTGTCATGGCAAATGAAGAACCGTAAATATCCAATGAGAGAAATTATTGCATTGGACGGTAAAACTCTACTGACGCCATGGGTTGTCGGATTGCCATTGCTAAGCAAATCATCGAACAACAAGCGGACTATGTTTTATCACTTAAAGATGAGTTTCAGATGGGATGCCAAAATGTATGAATTATTTATTCGTAGGGCCTTAAATCAAGATTTCCCTTTGCAATAAAAGTTGCACCTACTAACTAGGCAAAGGTTTGCCCCTCACCCTCCGCGCTTCCGCGCGTCGACCTCTCCCACTGTGGTGTTCAATTCTTATTAAGAACCGGGGTGGGAGAGGTGGTACTAAGCAAGGTTGAATAGATGCGATTTGTTTATTCTTATCAAAATACTGAAAATGTGGCTTATAGTCTTAAGCAGAACAGGGGGACATTTCTAAAGAGTTATGACACCCGTCCAAACTCCATTAGACAGCATTGTCATTAATATATACAATAAGACAATATTGTCTAAGCGGAGCCTGTTTTAATGAATAAACATAGTGTTAAATCATTCACAGTATTGCTTTTAGGGTGGCTGGCCTATACTTGTTGCTTCGCCGTTGACACAACGAACAAAACACATGCGACTTCTGCCATGTTACAAAAAGTCACACCGGCCGTTGTCAACATTAAAGCACAAATTAAAATATTGGATTTTGATACCTATCTTCGTTTGCAGCGGGAGAACCAACTGCCTGCTCCTATTAATGGTGATATTCCAGATAAAGTGTCTTCTACAGCTTCTGGTGTGATCGTGGATGCTAAAAAAGGCTATGTCCTCACTAATGCCCATGCAGTGCGAGATGCTCAACAAGTCGTGGTGACGTTAAATGATGGCAGACATTACACTGCAAAATTATTGGGGATCGATAATCCATCTGATATTGCTCTGTTACAAATTCAATCTAAAAACTTGACTAGCATTGTCTATGGCAATTCCAACACGTTGGAAGTGGGTGATCGCGTTTTTGCGATTGGCAATCCTTATGGCATTGGCCAAACGGTGACATCAGGCATTATTAGCGGCTTAAAACGCAGTGCTTTGGGCATTGAATCCTTAGAAAATTTTATTCAAACGGACGCGGCGATTAATCCAGGAAATTCTGGCGGGGCCTTAATCAATGATACAGGTGAACTCATTGGCATCAACACGGCTATTGTGCTTTCTCCGCAACGCGGCGGAACAGGCATTGGTTTGGCGATACCGATCAACATGGCAAAAAGTGTCATGGAGCAATTGTTGGAGTACGGTAATGTAAAACGCGGCTCCTTAGGCGTAGGCGTACAAGATATCACACCGGATTTGGCCGCTTCTTTTGATTTACCCACATCAAAAGGCGCAGCCATTACGTTGATTATGCCTAACTCCCCCGCTTTAAAAGCAGGGTTGAAAGTCGGTGATATCATTACTCAGATCAATAATGAAGAAGTTAAAAATGCAAATGATGTGGTGAATGACATTAGTTTCTTGCGCGAAGGCTCTAAAGCAACTATTCAGATACTGCGAGACAAAAAACCTTACAAAACAACTGCAACGATTTGGGACCCCAAAAAGAGCAAAGCAGAAAGCGTGCAAATGAATCCATTGTTATATGGCGTGGGCCTTAAAGACTTTACTCAATACGATCCTCAACATGGTGATGTCAAAGGTGTGCTAGTTGTGTCTGTGGAAGAAGATAGCAATGCGTGGCAATCTGATCTGCATCCAGGTGATGTGATCGTGGCTGCTAATAAGAAAAAGGTGGATAATATTGCTGAACTTAACAAAATAGTGGCGGAATCTAAAAACAGCTTGTTGCTGAATGTATTGCGTGGCGCTGGTGCGGTGTTTTTGGTGATTAACGCAGGGTCTTAATTTTATGAAAAAAATAATATTTCGCCTTGTGGGTATTAGTTGTTTGACTTTCACGGCTTGGGCTCAGGCGACCTCATCCTATATCGATACCTGTAAATTTCAGATTACTTGGGCGCCTTATGGGCCTAAAACGTGTATGTTGTTTGTTAATCATAGTCAGTCTATCTTAGAGATGCTGCCCAAGAGCTTTGCATCTCAGATTGTTATTCCTGAAAATATAGGTGGTGTGGGTGATAAAGACCATATCTATAGTGATACTACTGTAACAGTAAAAAAGTGGCCTGAAGATGCGCTGTTTTTTACTGGGTCGATAGCGAATTATCAGGCGTTGGTTTGTGATGATGTGACATGTAGAGTGGTGGCTATACCGCGGGAGGAATAGTCAACCCTGCCATCCTCAGTGCGATGACAGAGCGACCCCTGCGACCGCTGCTATTGATTGCAGTTGTGCAGAGATTCCGTGGAAGGTGATGGCTTTATTATTTTGTTTAGCGTATTTCAACCACTCGATTAACAAAGCAATGCCTGCACTATTCGATAGAGTGACTTGTGATAAATCGATATCAATAGGGGAGCGGTTGGTCAACAAGGGCAAACTCTGCTTCCATAAGCCAACAATCGTTGCAAAATTCAGTTCGCCCGATACGATTAATTGGCCTTTCTCATCTGCGATAATAGCAGCCTTGCTCATCAGCGCCTCGTTTTATGGATTTTACGTTGCTTGAGTTCCATCAGTAATTGGTCCATATTGCCTTGTGATAATTTCTGACGAAATTGCTCTTGAAAACTTTGCAGCAGACTAACGCCTTCAACCGACATATCATATAACTTCCATCCTGAACCAGTTGAACGCAAACGATAGTTCACACTAATCGATGGGCCATCTGAACGAACAATTTGGCTGCTTACTGTAACACTATTGCCAGCGCCTCCCCGCAATGGGAAGAAACGTACGGTTTGGTCAGTGTAATCGGCTAATGCAGACGCATAAGTGCGTACGAGCAAATTGGTAAACTCTTTCTTAAATTGTTCGCGCTGGCTGGGAGAGGCGTTGTTCCACGTTTGCGGTGGTAACACGCGTTTTGACATTTCATCTAAATCAGCATAAGGAACAACAATCTTATAGGCCAATGAATAAACGAGCGAAGGATTGCGTTTTAAATTCGTTTTATTAGCTTTTAAATTGGCGATCATTTCT
>JAHFSI010000010.1:42265-42980 GCA_023265835.1 Legionellales bacterium | reverse complement strand
CAACCAACTGGACCTTAACGAAGCACGTAAGATAACAAGTATCTTAGAGATTGAAGGCTGTATTGGCGTAGAAGTATTATTAAACAATTTATCTAGTCTTTATACCCAAAATGAAACATTATATCGTTTTGTTTTGGGGAAATATACAGATTGGCAAGATTTAGTTAGCGAGGAAACGACAATCACCTTGCAAAATATTGGTAAATTAAGTCCAGCAGAAAAAACGTGGTGGGAATTTTTTATTAAACAACATTTCGAAAATTCTTCAGAGGACAACAACTTATCTGATTTATTCAATGCCTTCCAGTATTTTTGTGAACAATATAAAGAGATTACGGAAACTCCAGAGTTACCTGAGGAATGTCCAACTATCCAAGTTAACAATATGAATGCAAGCATGGATCAATTTATCACCCTTTTACGCAAATTTGATAAAGAAGAATTAGAAATGTTACGCGGTATGGATTTAAGCAAAGTCTATAACATGCTTTTTGCAGGGTATAAATTTGTTGTGCCTGAAATGTTTAGTCTAGATCAAGATGCCAAACAAATTGAAGAGCACGTTAAAGTGACAACAGAAAAATTAATAGAACATGCCAGCTCTTTAATTCGAATTAAAAAACCAGGTGTTATCTCTGACATTGGTAGTGGAAAAGATAGTGGAAAACTCGATGAATATTCCAAAAATGTTAAATCATTAGATAGTGCTAACGTA
>JAHFSI010000010.1:0-42255 GCA_023265835.1 Legionellales bacterium | reverse complement strand
TATCGGATAATGCTGAAACACGATTGCAGGAGGTGGATGAGAAGTTGAAACAAATAGAACTACAGTTGAAAAAATCAGAGCAACAAGAAATAAAACTCACAATAGAGGAACAAGAGACAAGAAACAGGAGACAGCTGCCGCTAGGAGGGCAAGAGGCTCTACAAGCTCTACTTCAAGCTCAACAAAATCAACAGGCTTTACTACAAAATCCAAAAAATGCACAAGATCTACAAGCTCTACTACGAGGAGAAGAGAAAAAAAATCCACAAATTAATCTACAAGCTCTGCTACAAAATCAAAAAAATCTACAAGATTTACAAGAACCAAAGCCTGTCAATATTTTACAAAGCATGATAGGCGCAAGAAAAACAAAAAAAGGCCCTCAACAAGAAAGTGCAAATGTACAACAACTAAAAAAACAAAAAGAATTACTCCTTCAAGAAAGAGACAAGCTGGAGAAGGAAGTCGGTAGAAATATTCGTACCATGAAAGTCATGTTTTACCGTTACTTAGGGACGCATGAATTTTCCGCACCTTACGAGGTTTATAAGGTCATCGTTAATCAAATTCTAGAATCAACTGATTTGACACCCAGTACTCAAAAAAAATTAATGACTTTGTTAGCGCTAACTACCACGCATCATAGAAGCCATAGAGAAAATATACAAGACATAACACAAAAATGGATGGACTTATTAAAATATAATAAAGACAATAATCCTGATGTGTTAGATACACTTTTGTCTTGGCAAAAAGATATTAAACCTCCTATGAGTTTAGCGGAAAGCTCTGCAGTGGCGGGTATTCTTTTTAGTTTTAAAGGAGATGCTGCCTATACAGCACGGTCTGAAATGGCAAGCCAGTTACAGCAATTGGCAAAGCAATTTCCTGAATATTTTTTACAATCTTTAGTCAATTGCCAGAAAAATGGTAAAAGAATTGATCGCGATAATTTGATAAAACAAATTAACTATGCGGCAGAAGAAAAACATTTTCCTGTGGGAAAACTGGCAATGGTTTTGTCTGTCTTAGATGCAGAAGGACTTACAGAAGGGAAAGGAAAACAATTGACAGATGTTCTGGTAAAAAAACTAGAAGAAAATAATTTTGGCACACACCAATTGTTAGACTTATTAGTGAATATCGATGTCACAAAATCTTCTCAATTACCCACAGTTGAAGAATTGATTGAATTTATTGAATCACCAGAACTATTAGACAAAAATTATAATCATATTTATGAGAGTCTGACAAAAAAATTCGTTGGTTTGCAGCTCAGACCCACTTTGGAAAAAATAATCCCGCCTGTAAATGAAGAAAAATTAGAAAAAAAGGAAGAAGATACTTTAGTTCAACACTATGAAAAAAAATTATCTAGTTCTCCTGAGAGATTCAGAGATCATATCTACTATCAATTAAATCAAGAGATCGAGAAATTAAAATTATCAGAGGATGATAGAAAAAATTTAACGATTTTTTTAATGACACGGCTGAATCCTATAGGAGGCAAAGATCTGAAAGGAGTTTTAGCACAGGCGGATGATTATCTTAAAAATGTTAATTTATTTGTCGGGCATATAAATAATATAAAAGTAATATGGCCCAATGCAACATCCGATTTAATGAACTTATTGATTGATAATAGTAACCTGGGCATGGGCGAAACACAATGTCCTATTACAGTAGTCAATAATCTACTGAAAGTTTTCTTAGATAACTATAAATTTAAACCCCGTTTTCCAATGACGCTGTTGTCTTCTGTTATCAATCATGAATTGTTCTTTATTTTAAAAGATAATGGTAATTTAACCACATTTTTAGGATTAGCAAATTCTGTGTTATCAGATCCAAGATTTACTGCGGAACAAAAACAGAAGTTACTCGATATTGCCTTACACAGTGTACAAAGCAATGCAAATGCTATTCCTTTCTTGTTAGAAGATTGCAAACCTTACCCAGCTGCAGTACCGGCACTGATTGACTTATTTTCCGAGCAGAAAAATAATTTACCAGACACGGTAAAAAATGCTAAAGAAGTAATAGATATTTTGGATAGAGCTATCCTAAGTAAAAAAGACAATAAACACAAACTAAGAAAAGAACAAATCTTTTCTAATTTCGCCCGTCTATTTACAGGTGCGTCATCGGTTAATGACTATAATCAAGTTGTAGCTGCACTAGAGGATGCAACGAAGAAGCAGAAGGAAGTCATATTACTTATCCTGGCTCAAAGTGCCCAGCCGAGTGAGGACGTGCTTTCCTTAATTGCCAAGATAAAACAAATAACTGATGAAAATGACTTAGGAAACTTAAGTAAACTTTATTATGTGCATCCTATACCTACTACCAAAACGTTATCAGATGAATTGGAAAAAGGTACATCCATCAATCAATTTATCAAAGATCACCATACTAATCCTTATCGAGATCGAGATTTAGAGAAACAATTTAATAACGAGAGAGTGGCATCTGCGATTAGCCAGATGCGTGATTTAACACGCGTTAATAGTCCTATTTCACAAGAAAAACAACAGCAGTTGCAGACATGGTTTGATAAAGTCCATGGCTTTGGTCGTGAGGCTGGATTTGAGAGAAAAGGAGAGAATGTTGCTGCTAAGGATCTCACTCGTAGAGAAATTGCTGATCAAATTAAAGCGTGTCGAGGGATTGTGATGGATCGAACTTCAAGTAAGGAAGCTAAATTGGAAGCTCAGCTGAAATTTTTAGCTCTTGCACGAGAAGCCATGTATCGTTCCACCGGTAAATTCCCAAACTCAACACAAATATTGGCTGTTTTATCCGTCATGCAACAAGGCGGCAATGTGATGTCCCAAATTGCGACAGGCGAAGGAAAGAGCTTAATTACCGCTTTATATGCTTCTATGTTATGGCTTGAAGGCGGATCAGTCGATGTTTGTACCTCCAGTATGGAATTAGCACGCGAATGCCTGAAGGATAACGCACCATTTTTTGATTATGTTAAGATAAAACATGGCAAAAATATTATTACGGCCGCATCTAACGCCGATGAATATATTGAAGATGGCATTAACATTTCAGATGTAGCACAACTTTCATTAGCTCGATCACGTTGGCTGATTGAGGGAACAAAAAAAGTTTGGAAACGTGTCTCATTAGTACTGGATGAAGCCGATTTTACTATTCTGGATGATACGACCCGTTATCGTTATGCAGCTAAAATTGGAGCAGCGAGCTCAGGCACCAGTTCAGATGCATGGTTGTATGCTGCAATCAATAAATTTGTGGATGAGAACAAAGATTTCAACGATCCAAAAGCAACAGCAGAGGAAGATATTGCTAACGTAAGAAAATATTTGTTAAAAGAGTATGGTAAAGATCCCGCTAAGCGAAATAGAATAGCTTCACTAGATAAAACACGACTGAATACCTGGTTAGATGCGGCCATGGCAGCCAAACATTTAAAGAAGGGTGTGCATTATGTCGTACGTACAGAAAAGAAGGGAACGGGAGAAAATGAACAAGATGTTTCAGTTGCACGTCTTATCATTCATCATAACGTTAGTAATGATGCGCAATTTAGCAATGGGGTACAGCAATTTCTACAGGCAAGATTAGAAAAAGAACGCAAAGCAAAAAATCCAAAACAACCTGGATTCGATATTACTCCAGAAGTCGCTGCCATGACATCGACTAATACTAAGAATTTTCTTGATTTTTATAAAAAAGTACAAGGCCGGATCTTGGGCTTGACAGGTACTATGGGTTCCGCTTCTGAGCGAGCAGAGTATCGCGCGAAATTTGGTTTTACCATGCGAGAGATGGCGACCCATCGAGAAAAACAACGAGTGGATCATACACCTGTTTTATTGCCTAATGCCGATGCTATCTATTTAAAACTTAAAGCACAAATCATGAAGAATATCATCGACGGATTAGAAAACAAGGAAGATGGGCCGCAACCTATACTTATTGTGTGCGAAGATAGGCTTGCTGCCGGCGAACTCTATGATCGATTACGAAAGGATGAAGATTTACAAGTATTGTTTCAAAAAAATCAAGGGAACGGCGGCCATCTGCAATTATATGATAAGGAAAAATTTGAGGTCGATGGGAAACCAGTAGGAATCGGTAAAAGTGAAGTAGAACGCGATACAGAATTCAAAGAAAATGCGGGCAGGGCTGGATGGATAACAATAGGAACACCCACAGCAGGACGCGGTATCGATATCAAACCAAGAAAAAAAATCAGTGTTGAACAAGGACTAAAGGAGCAAGACCATCCTCAAGGGTTATGTGCAATTGGGATAGGGGGAAAAACTTTTGCTGATGCAGAGCGAAGTGTAGGTCAAATTCGCGGTCGGGCGGGCCGGCAAGGAACAGCAGGCCGGGCCATGTTATTTTTGGATAAAGAAAAAATACTTCCCCCAGGCCTCACTAGCCGTCTTGAAAAACAGGAACGCCAATTGCGTCACGCAGAAGGTGATGTTACGCAATGCTTTATAGATGTATTTGAACAATTACAAGATAAAATTCCTGGAAAAGACCAAGAGGCTTTCTTAATCCTCTGGAAAGATTTTTTAAATGACATCAGTGTAAAATGGTTACGAATAGTAGAGGAACGTGGGAAAAGAGATACCGTTGAAGATTGCCAAAGAAAATTGCTAGAGCAGGTAGGTGCTGAATGGAACGGTAAAATAACAGCATTTGTGAAAGAAAAAAATATAGCGGGCGATGTTCCTGAAGCTTTATACAATAAAAAGTTATATCAGGTTGTTATTCCAGAAATGCTTGCAGAGAATAAAGCACAGGAAGAAAAGGAAGTGAAGAAAGAAAAAGCCCAACCTTTTGAAAAGCCTAAAAAAGCGGATATGAAAGCAGACCGTGAGAATGTGGATCGATTATTATCAGCAGCTAAAGCTAAATTTGTACCTGAATTTCAAGTAGTTGAGAGTTCTCAAGAAGCCAATGTTAGAAATCAGCTTAAAGGAATTCATGATATATTAATGCAAGATAGGACACTACGTCGCGCAATGGACCGTCGGTGGAACTTACCCAGAGCGGATAGCATAGAAGAGAAAAATGCTCAGGCAGCCTATAAACAATTAACTATTTTATTGGAACAGATGGCAGAAGCTGCTCGTCAAAATAAATCACCTCAGTATTTAGCCTCTTTGCAGGGTAACTATGATAAATTGATTCAGATAGTCAAAGATAATCAAAATGACAAGTTACAGGATTTAGCTTTGTCTGCACACAAGGAACATTATAAAAAATTAGCAAAAGGTACCCATCCTCAAGATGTTGTCCTATTAGAAAAATTCGCATTAGATCTGTCTAACAGGGACAATGTATTTGGAAAACATAAATGGATCAATATTAAAAAAGATATTCTCAAAGATTTAGCTCAAGAGAAGGATTTTAAAATAATTCCACGAGAAATACTTAAAACCTATGAAAAAGCCTGGTTTAAATCACAAGCTCGTAAGGAAAATTTTAATAGATTGATGAGGATGTTTAAAAGTAGAAAAGTTCCATCCGATGTGGATAATTTGACGTTATTTAAAGAAATTAATAACTCTATACAGAGCATTTTAGACAATCAGGACAAGCACAACTTGGAGAAAAGCCGATACTTAGCGACACTACAGCGTGTTAAGAAGCATATTCTTTTAACGACTAGCGAGAATATGCTTGCTACTATTGCTAATGATCAAGAATCATTTGTTCGATCTCAAATTGGGTTCCTAAGAGGATCTTTAGAGACATCATTAGGTATAGAAGGATTAGATGAAATGAAAACAACCAATCAGCTGCTGACAACACTATTACCCGCATTGCAATCAAAGGAGTCTGTGATTCGGGGACAAGTTGATCCTAATATTAGGTATCAACTTGCTCTATTAGAACAGAGCTTGAAGGATCTTAAATCTTGCGTCGGTCATGATAAAAAACTAAAAGCAGCAGCAAACGACTCTCAAGTTGTGGGGAGACGGCAGGGTACCCCATAGAGCAAATGATTAATGTCATGTTCTAAGCCTCTTCTAAAAAATCAATTTCTTTTCTATGAACCATTGGCAACTGCATGGCAAATGGATAATAATACTTACATATACAATTTACCTATAATTGATTATAAAATAAACAAAACTAACGGATATCTGATATGCCTTTTGTACCCAAAGAACCTGTTAAAACGATCGAAAATGTTTTGCGCTTACATTTACAGACCCAGGAGGAAAAAAAAGAAGAACCCATTAAAGTAAAATTTAAACAAAATAAAATGCTTGTTGCTGCTGAAAATGCTTTTATACACTATCTGAGCGCCATAGAAAGTAATGTGGATAAACATAGCTCGAACCCAGTGCATTTAAATGATTTTGTTCGAAGAAAACAACCAAAAAGTAAGCTGGATGCATCAAATGAAAAATTGATTGTTTTTTTCGAATGGGTTATGGCTGTTATTAAAAAATCGCAGGATGGAAAAAAATTAACGGGAGAGGATCTGATTGAAAATTCTTCTGATATTGCTGCTCTGATAATAAAAATAGATGCTTATCTCTCTGATTTATGTAAAGACCACACAGATCTTTGGAATTATTTATTATCCTGCATAGCAGGACGTCATGCGCTCTATTATCTTATATACATTGATATGGTGCATACGAAGGCGGACCTTAAATTATGGAGGACCACTTTTTTAAAAGATAAGTCTCATCCAGAAGAGTCCAGTGTATTAGAATATTTTTATCTGTTACTGACTGATGAAACCGATCCATTAAAGTCAAATCCATTAGGTGATGTTTCCAGTATAAGCAATCCATTGATTCAAGCGGATGCAATTTTTCATACTTTTAAAACTCCAGACATAAAAATTCAAGAATTATTAAGTCTGTCAAAATTAAAATTAAGAACTAAAGGAATTCCAGAACTTATTTTTCGTATGATAGAAATTCGATTAGCCAATGCAATGGCGATAAAAGTTGATCTGTTTCTTAATGATATCAATCAATTTCCGCTTGTCTGTAATCAATTAGTAGATAAAGAATATCTTCCAAAAGCCTTATTAATCACTAAACCGAATCAGAGCAGCATGAAAGTTGAGGTATTTTTATCGATTTACCGCCTATATCAATATGTAAAAGTTGTGAATGAAAATTATAGTGTCTCGAATCACTATCGATTCAATCTATTCATTGAAATGGCTGATTCTATCGTATTTTCCAATATATGTTTACATGAGAAGTTGGATATTGAAGATAAAAATAGCCATATTGATATGGCAGTATTCAAAAATTTAACCTTAAGCGCATTTGATTTATTAAAAAATATTGATTGTGAAACTCTCCCGGAAATAGGCCAATATTATTGGCCTGTTGTTACAAAATTTCTCTGCTCTTTTACGACAGACACTATTATTCTTGAAAAATTAAATGAAACCATTGGTGAACTCTTCCAAAAAAAGAATGAAAACGATGCTGTTATGCTGTTGACTTGCTTTATTAACGCTTATGATATATACGCAGCTAATTCAACAAAAAATATACTGACTGATCATCATATTTTATTATCAGCAATCAAATTGATTCAAAGTCTTCCTGACCATGATACAAAAAAAAGTAAAAACGACAGTGAAGCAGAACAGATCAGCAAAGATTTTATTGTTCTTTTAAATGAGGTAGGTAATGATAAATATCAATTTTATAAATTAACACCCACTTTTTTAAGCACGTTTAAAAATTTAAAAATCGAACTTCGAATGAAGCTCGTTAGAAAAATGGAACCACTGCAAGCAATGATAGGTCTTTTGCAATCTTCAGAAGAGGCCCGTGAATCACTTCCCAAGCTTAATGAGGTTGTTTCCCAGCTTTTAAGTAGTTTGGACAAGGAAGAGAAAAAACCAACTCCCACTCAGGTCGTTTTTAAACCAGACGCGCATCTTACCGCCATTGAAGACTATTTATTACTTTATTTCCGGTCTATCGAGACTGCCATGCAAGGCATGAGTCTAGTAAGTCCGCCTTTTCCAAATCGTCCTGAGAAAGTAAAAGTCGATGAAGAAAATGATTTTCTAATTGATTTGTATAACCAAATTATTGAGTTATTACAGTTGTCTCAGGATGTAAAAGCATCAAAAAAGTCTATTGGTGAGCTCGTTGAAGCTACAAAAATGATTTACAAAAAAATCTACAGCTTGAAAGAAAATCACCCAATGCTTTGGGAATATTTCTTGAGAAAGACTGCAGGACGACATGTACTTTATTACCTTCTATTTGTTCGTATCATTCACAAGGAGCCTGACCTACAAATAACTCGTTTTTTAATAGATTCATTATATGAAAACTGTTCTGACACTGTAATAAATACTTCATCGGAAGGTTGCGAAGAACCTCAGGTAGAGTATTGGGTCAAGGAATCTGATGTTTTAGAATATGTTGAATTCCTACTTCCATTATTAGGAATCACAGATACAGAGAAACCGGAAAATTTATATAACCTTAATAATATTTTGATTCTAACACACGTTATTTTTTGTTCAAAAAAAGAAAATACTACTAATCTTATAAAGGGAAGAAAGGACATTGAGGATAAAATTCAAACAGTAAGAACGATAATAAAAGTTAAATTACAGTTTAATACTATGTTGCCAGGATTCATCCCACAACTTATGCAAAGTATTTATGCTAAATTATTTATAGATGATATCTCGACTTGCGCGAGTGACATACCAATATTTTTATCTCTGATGCAAGGATTCACAGTGACACACTATTTTCCGGCTATATTAGCAGAGATGAGAGGCAATACATTACCTGATGCTATAGGTAAATTTTTTAATTTTTCACAATTCTTAGAGGTTTTTTATACTCAATATGCGTTAGTCAATTATTATAAGTCAACCATATTACATCAACAGCACCACTCTCTCACCTTTCTCGCTGTTTCACTTTTTGAAGAAGTAACTCAATTAGGTAATATTGCTAATCATATTGTCCAAAATCTTGCTTATTCAGCCTTCCATCTTTTAAATAATGATCTTGTTGGGCCAGATAAATGCGATAAATTTATTAAGGCAATGGTAAAAATGCTTTCTCTTGCCGGCCAATCCATTTATTTAACTGAAATTAATAAAATGGTCGATCATTTTTTTGCTCAGGGAAAAATTAATATTGCTAAAAGCATTTTAGCTCATCTTATAAGCCGTAAGGATAGGGTTGATAAAACAAAATATGTTGCTTTGTTATCAATGTTTGATTTTATTTCCGATCTTGATATCACCCATAAACATGACCAAACCGTTGTTAATGCTAATCGTGCAGATTTAACAGTTGAAGATGATATTAAGCAATTTCAGGCCATTTTAGATAATGTAAAAAACAATAAATATCATTTTGATTCATTAATGAATACTCATTTTATAAGAGATAAGTTCAAGTTTCTACAAAATGATCTTCGAGTTAGACTTATCGAATTAATGCAAGACATAAAATTAAAAAATGATTTTATGAATTTATCTTCGAAAAATGAATCATTTTTAATTTTCCAAAAAACGGTTATACAGTACGCGGAAATTTTGAACCTGGATCCGGCAGAATTAAATAAAATTAAGTCAGACATCAGATTCAATGATGCTTTTTGTTTTGATGACGCATGGCTTTTAGAAGAAACTAAAAAAACGCCGCCTGAAAAAAATAAGAAAAAAGGGGCTAAAAAAATAAAAAAACCTGTGTTAACTCCTAAATCAGAAACTGCAAAGACCATTCAATTGATACCCGCATTAACAGTTACAAAAACAGTTCAATCAACAGCTACAATAGCAGACACACCAACAGCTAAACAAGCAACAAAGCCAAAAGCTGTACCAGCAGTTAAATCAATAAAAAAATCAAAAGTTGCGCCAACAGCTAAACAAGCAGCAACAGATGCGCCAAAGATTCAATCAATAACAACACCAAGCATTGCAAAAACAGTTAAATCAACAGTGAAAATCGTATCTTCACTAACAGCTAAACCACCGACTATACCAGCAGTTCAGTTAGAAAATACATCAACAGACAAATCAGAAACTAAAAATGAATATTCCAAATTAGCTTTGACACCATTGGTCGCTCAAACCTTGTTTAAACGTGATGATATAGATGATCTCATCATTGCTCGAGATCAACTGCCCTCAGCGATTTTGGATTTGGCAAATGAAGTTTATCAAGCAACTAAAAAGAACCTTTTTTTAACCGGCGGTTCAATCATCTATCTTTATAATCAAAATAATCAAAAAGAAGAAAAAGAAGAAAAAGAAGAAAATCCTTATGATTGGGATTTCGTCATATGCTGTCATAAAAGTAATCTGTTACCTTCATTATCTAAATCTAAAAAATACGCTTGTACAATTAGAGGCAGACATGAAATCATTCACCTGCTTATGATCATACAGGAATGTGATCTTTTACTTGTAGAGTTACCACCCAATATTAATAATCTCCATGAGCTGCCTATTAAATCGGATGCAGCATATATACGTACTCCAAATAGTTTTTTCTATATAAATAAAGCTAAAAATGTATGTATGGAGTGGAAACTTTCTCCCGAGAAACTAAAAGCATTTGATGAAGAAATGAAGCCCACTGCAAATGCCGTAACCCTAGAAGAGGAAGATTTAAAAACAATAAAGCACATTACACGCCACGTCCATGTGAGATCGCTAAAAGGAGATATTACATGCCTTAAAGATGAAGGAAATGAGCTGGAGGTTGTCAAGGACGATTTAAATCAGCGAGACCTTACACCAGCAGCTTTATGCGTTATGCTCTCGCCAACCGCTACGAAATACCTTATACAAGGAACAAAAGAAGCCATTGTTTCTCTTAGAAATCGGATAATTAGTCCTGTTAACTCTGAGGCCATATTTTTTGATGATCTTATTCAACTTTTTCGTTTAGGTAAAATGAGATTAAAACATCCAAATTTCACCATGGACAAGATGCTCACTGACCTTATAGAAATAGACAACGGAAAATATATTGATATTCTTTTTAATAATTTTATATTTCATCCTCAAAACCGTTCGGAAAATCTCACACACCTCCGTCAAATAGGAACAAAATTAGATGAATTGTTCTCCAGATTTAATACAGGTTCTGTTATTCGTCAGCTACATGAATTACATATTATATCAGGAATGACAGGCATTAAAAACGTCGAAGACATTTTAGCAACTACCCATATTTTGGATGTCTATTTAGAGACCTTGCCGGAGAATTCTAAAAAAACAGGTTTTTATTATTTTATCTATATTCATGCTTCTCTATCCAAAGACCCTAATTTTAAAATGCAGTTACTTCAACAAGTGGGAATGACTTTAGCCCCCAACGGAGAGCAAGATAATTTTGGAAACCATTTAAATTTCATCAATAGAGAGACTTCATTTCGTATGTTAAATCAAAGTCCTCAAGGTGTATTTAAACCAAGCCAACACTTTAGAAATTTGCTTTTGGATCTTAAAATTTGTCATGTTACTAAAACCGCACAAAGATCACAAATACAAAATTCCCCTATTCAGCAAACGCCTTCTTACAATAGGTCATTAACAATGTAGGAGGTCAATATTCATATCAATGCTTTTTTAGTAACCGTTCACAGAGTTTTAGGCTGCAACAGCTAATACGGTGACAAAACCACGTTTTCTTATCCTCGCACAGGGCGAAATTGCGGCGCTTCAGGGTCGAGTACTATAACTTTTCGATCGCCTGCCAACGCAGCATCCAACGCGCAAGACAGATGCGTTTTTTCCGGGTCATGACCATTCGCAGCCAATACTGCTGCTTCTTTTAATGTGGGACGGCTATCCAGTGGAGGAGCGATTTCAACAGCGCAGGTGCCACACGTTTTGCTGCCATCACATTCACTTTTAGGAACGGGCTTGTTTCCTCGATTGGTTTGTAGGAATGATAATAGTTTTCCCGATTGTCCTGGAGGAATGAGGACCGCGCTGGAATGTATTGTGGTTGTGGAAGGTGCAAGTACGGTAGATTCTGTTTTAAGAGCAAGAGTGGCGGGTTGTGATTCTTTAAGAGGTGGACTATAGTTTTTAGCCTCAAGAAAATCCTTGCTTGTACGTAGCGGTTTGCCACTAGCAAGCCAGGCCAAGAGATTGAGAAAATCTTTATTGCCTACAGGGCTTAGTAATTGCCAGTGCTGAGCAGTGGGTGGATCCATGCGATGATGAAAGATTCCTTTATTAAAATCGGCTACAATTTTCTGAGTTGTTTCTTGAGCGCTAGCCTCAGCAGAACTCAGTTTACCACCTTGACCTGTGGCCCAGCCGGTTACGTAAGGGGCTTCTGTTGGTAAAGCTTGTTTGCCAATAGCAGTGATAAAATGACGGCTTCGGGTTGTGAATTGGCTTCCATTTTGATGTTGTATAACAGCTTCTACTTCTTCGCCGACTTGTGTAAATTGTTTTATGTTAACTTGAAAATAAAAATATAACCGTTTTTCTTCACCCGTGGAAAAATTTTTATTGTGAATACGGGTGAAAAATTGATAAAGCTTTTGCTGATTTTCTAATTTTTGCCATTCCTCAGGCGAATAGTTGGCTTGATCTGCAGGTGTTGGCAAGTCAATTAATGTAGTATCAAAAACAGCAGACATTTCAATTCCTAAATTTTCCAGTTCTTGTAATTCTTTCAGCGACATTTTACATTGAATGGGATTCGCCCGAATATAAAGCTTAATGACACGAGGCCCCTCTTCATCCAAATGGCGCAAAAATTCTTTATCGATTTGAGTTGCTGTAAGAGCACGAGCATCTTTCAACAGAATGCGAGCAATATCTGCCGCAACATTGCCGCCGCCAATAATGCCGATGACTTCATTTTTTGTCGCAGAAGCCAAAGGCCATCTGTCTGGGTTGGTGAGAATTAATTCTCCGTTATAAGCCTGATAAATTTGGCTGGCTGGAATAACACCCGCGCAAGTTTCTCCTGGGACATTCAGAGTAATATCGCGCGATGCGCCTCGGCAATCTATAATACAGGGATAAATTTTTGCTAGTTCATCGTAAGTGACATTCTTACCAATTTCAACGCCGCCAAAATAACTGACGCGTGGATCTTGCAGGCATTGCTTTAATATATCAGCTTGACATTTGGTTGCTGGATGATCAGGAGCAACACCGTCGCCAAGGAGGCCAAATTTATTTCCAAGTCGCTGCTCGATGATAATTATTTTTATCGGTAAATTAGTAGCTAATAATGCCTGTGCTTGATAAAAACCAGCAGCTCCGCCGCCCATGATGCAAATCGTCATGGGATTTTTTTTATTCCAAATTCGCGGCTCGACTAAATAAAATTGGCCACGAGGCATACCGATTCTCAAGAGATCCGCGCGGTGTTGCATTTTGATGAAGGCGGTTTTATCGCCGCGCGCGGTTTGAATCGCAGCGCGAGTGATAGCAGGTTCCCATATAGGTCGGCGGGTAGATTGTCCTCCCCAGCTGTATTTCCCTATTCCAATTTTTTTTGGAAAACGCTGGTTTGTAGCTAGAATGGCCGCTACTTGCTGCAAACTTAAACCGCCTAGCGTACTGTGAATCCCCAATAGTTGTGCCAAGGCAAAATCAATACCATTGCCAGTAAAACTTTTATTACTGCGAGCACCCGATAGTGTAGAAATACCTACAGCAGCCATAAATCCTAATAAACCTTCGCGCATTCCCTTTTTGTAATTAGCACAACGTTCTGCATGCTGTGTTGGAGTAAGTGAGAAATTTTTCTCGGATATAAAAGCGAGATATGGGTTTGCAACATCAACGCCTCCTATAAAAATAAGTTGTGCAAGATCGCGTGGCCCTAAAATACTTGCGGCTTGTACTACCAACGTCACTTGATGGCGGACACCTTTTTCTCTCAATTTTTTGTCCACTACACTGGCGATGAGCGGTGGGAAAATAGCCGCGTGTTTGTCATCATTTGTTAGATCAGACAAAATCAAAAAGACAGGGCCTTTTGTTGCATAAGCTAAGCTTTCAGCTGTAATACGATCCATGGCTGCTTGTAACCCTTGCTCGTGCTCATCGATGGGATAAGTGATATTAACAACCTGAGGGTTTAATTCAGCGCAGCCTTGGAAATAAGCCATTTCACGATTATCGATAATAGGCATTTCTAACACATAATTATGCGTGTTGACGTCAGGCGATTCATGAATAGGTGGTTTGCCGCCTACCAGCGTTTTGGTAGACATATACGATTTTTCTTCATTTTTTGCCAAGGGCGGATTGGTGACTTGCGAAAATTTGGCCATTAAAAAATTACCTATATTCGTAGACCCTTTTGCTAAACCCTCCATCGTCGATCCTTGATTACCCATGGAAACAATTTTTATTTCTCCCTTTGCCAAAAGAGGTTCCATTATCATTTGATCTATTTCCATGTCCCAGCCAGCGCGTAATTTGCGTAACGCCAGTTCGTCAGTACTAAATTGAATAGGATCGGTTTCTATTGTTTCTGGACGACACGTTTTTAATTGCTGCATCTTTGTCGTGATTTCCTGAATCTTTTCAGGTCCAGGAAGATAAGGTGCTGCAGCGCCGGTAGTCAGATCAATCCGAAAAGGCCGACCTGGCGGTAAACTAAAACTTGAACCGTCCATTTCTACAGGCCCTTTTTCGGAACCTGAATAAACAAAGTCAGAATTAATGATGCCGCATTGTGGTCTAAAACCATTTTTATCGCATACCACAATAATTTTGTTATTCATGCTGATTAAGCTGGCATTAGGGCCTTCGAACGGAATGTGGGTAAACAGATTATAAAAATGACTGACCGCTGGATGCACCGGATCATACGGCTGGATCGTCAAGGCCACAACGTCTTCCAAAGAATAACCGATTACTTGCAGCATCTGCATGTAAATTGACATGATATGTGAATCGCTTAAACCGTCCAGATTAATTGAATCTATGTCCAGCAATTTTTTTAAAGTGGGATCTTGCGCTAATATATAAATAAGTAATTTCAGATTATTCATTTCACCATTATTAGCAAAAATAAAAGGCTGAATATTTTCAGGTCTAGGTAACGTATTAGTTGAGAAGCGGGAATGTGCAACGGCGGCGCTGGCTTTGAATGAAGACGTGTTAAAATCCTGAAAATAATTGGCAAAATCATCTTCTTTTACTAATGATTTATAAACGACATAGTAGGGAGATGCACTTAAAATATGGGGTTTTGCAGTACGATATTTCTGATTCTGTATCATGAGCTTAAAACGTAATTCAATCCGTATTAGCGCTTTTTCAAATTGATCAAGAGTCAACGTCTCTGGTTTAAGCACGATAAATTGTTTAATTTGTTTTTCTTTTTGATTGCCGATGCTTCCTAATAAACTGCGATTAGTCAATACAATTCTTTCTGCAGCAATTTTCAGGCCTTCTTTTTGTAATAGTTGATTAAACAAATCAAGAATTATTTCTCGCTCTGCTGGATCTTCCGTTACACTAAGTGGAACCACAGCATATTCATTTTTCTGTAAAGACAGCGCCGGAAATTGTTGTTGAAAAAATTCATGCAGACCAAACCACATTATTCCGCAACCATCGCCGGTTTTTGGATCAATGCCTTGCGCTCCGCGATGCATAAAACGTGCCAACATTTTCAAGCTTTTGGTGACTAACTCTTTAGTTGCTACACCATCTCGTCGAACAAGAACGCCGGTACCGCAAGCATCTTTATGTCCTGAAGGGTCATACAATGAAGAACTTTCTTTAGCAGGTTGTAATAGATTGGGAGAAGAATGGGTGGATTTTACAGGCAAAATTGTCGATGACGACAGGTGAGATATTTTAAGTCCGGGTAATTTACCACTGACGCCAGGCTTGACAGAAGATGGCCTGGTTTCATGCATCATTAAATTAACAGGTTCCAGCCCAACAAACGCTTGAACGAAAGCATCGGGATTCTCCAATAACGCAGCCACCCATGGTCGATTAGGAATATATTTAACATAAGCGGCTGTTGTTTTTAGCAACCATTGCTTTTCTTCTTGAGTAAGAGGGCGAGGCATTATTTTTTGTGCATCGTGAGCCAGATAGCCTTTTGCTAACATTTTTTTATAACGCTCTTTAGGCAAGATGACCTTACCACCAGTAAAGCCAGCGCCAAAATTGGGGCCCACTGGCTCACGAAATAACATGGGCGGTTGATAAACTAGGTTGGGAAGATAACTATAATCTGTAGGGTCACAGAGCAATCCGGTGATTCCACCTGTTTGATAATTTACACCCATATCACCTATACATTCCACCAAAAACTCAGCGCCACTATTACGCACAGCAAAACGATTTCCCACTGCGGGCGCTAGAAATAAACCATGTGTTGCACCATAACCCACCTGATCACCTGCAGTTTCTGTTAAAATAATCGTTCCACCATCCAGTGATTTTGCAGCGCCATGATTAGCATTACGCGCAATTAACGTTAACCCTTTAGGCGCAATAAATCCAAAACTTTGGCCTACAGCCAAACCATTAAACCGAATAGTCACAGGATTCACCAACAGTTCGGGCTTCATCACGTTATGAAATGCAATGCGAGCACCAAACGATAACAAACCATTAGACGCTGCAATTTCCAGATTAGTTTCTCCTCCTGCAATTCGAGTGATAGCTGCTTGCTCTTCATAACTGGAACTTTCGGATCGTTTTAGATTTCCAAATGCAAAATAAGGATTTTTTACCTGATGCAGTAACCGATCTAATTGTGTTAAAGGCGTATTATCTTTAACACGTAATAAATCCGTTCGTCCCGCTGCATCAGATGGATTGGCAAAACCATATTTTTCGTAATACTCATCTAATGCTTTAACGGTTTCTATTAAAAATCGTGCCACATCTTCTGGCGATCCTTTATATTTTTCAGAAATAATTCGGGTATCGTGTGTGGCAATGCCAGTAGGACAATCTCCTACATGACAACGTCTGGCCATTGTGCAACCCAAAGCAACCAAAAAAGGCGAGCCTAATTCATAACGCAAAAGACTTTTTTTACTCGTTGGCGAATCGCCGATCAGGCGAGCGAAAAAATAATCATAAGGAGTTTGCAATCCACCGCTAATGGTTAATGTCACCGAATCCCGTAATCCTTCAGCAGTTAATGTTTGATGTACTTCTGCTAATGCCATCTCCCAAGGTAATCCAAATTCATATAGCGCAGGAAGCGGTGCCGCACCCGTGCCGCCGCCCACACCTGCAATACTAATATCATCAGCCCCGCATTTAGCAACTCCCGCTGAAGTAATCCCTATTTCTTTGTCTGCTGCGGCTAACTTGACAGATATCTTGGCATAAGGATTAGCCGCCCTAAGATCACGAATTAATTGTTTTAGATCTTCGATAGAATAAACATCATGATGAGGTGGCGGTGAAATTAATGTGACACCAGGTTGAGTATTTCGAATACTTGCAATGGATATTGTTACTTTATATCCAGGCAGTTCACCGCCGAAGCCAGGCTTGGCTATTTGGTTTACTTTAATCTGAATGACCTCTGCATAAGCGAGATACCTTGCATTAACGCCAAAGCGGCCTGATGCGACTTGTCGAATTCGACTTTGTTTAATAGTATTATCTCGTTCTGACAACTCACCGCCCTCACCTGAGTTACTCATAGGACCTGTATGAAGTTGACGTTGACGTAATTCTTCCATAGAACTCGCGTTATTGAGCCGCAAACTAACACGATTCAGACCCTCAGCAATATTTTCATGTGCTATTTGATTGATCGATCCATGCGACATCGCACCAGAAACAAAATCCTGAGCCAATAATCGTTGACGAGGCGTTAGCGCATCAACACTTTCTTCTATTGTTTGAACAGCAGCAGCCCCGGAAGAAAAACGAGCTCTCGTTATCAAATAAGATTGTCTTGGCGTTGCAGAATACGATGATGTAAAGCGTGTATGCAATGTACTGCTGTTATGTTGTTTTATGATGGCTGGAAAACGTGTTGCAAGGAATAAATTTTTTGGCATTCTAAAAAAAGTCATACTTAGCGTCATCCTTGTATGTTGATTATAATTTTAAAATGGATATGCTTATGAAAAGCACATATTATTTAAAATAGCATTTATATTCTCATTAGATAAAAATTGAGTAATTAATATCAGGCGCATGTTATGCCAGAAGGAATAAAACAATTCAAGATAAAATGTATTATGAAAATCTGTATTATGTGCAAATTTTGCTATCGAAGTGTCGTTTCATGGCATGAACCTTCATCTGGGGCCATATACACCTTCAGCGCTTCTTGTACAATATTGAAATTGAATCTCGGAATTGTACAAATTCATGATAGAGCTAAACCTCTTATGAGTACTCAACTAAACATGGACGTTATGCTTGCAGCAAATGACTAGGACGTAGACATAAGCTTCTCACATTAATCATTACGATAATTGCTCCCATTGAATATGCAAATCATAATCAAGCCAACTTATTTTCCTAGTTTTGTTATCATAAAAAAATTTAATTGAAGATTCCCATTTTAAATTTTTTCCAAGACGCTCAATATCTAGAACAGCCGCATTGTCTCCGTTTTTGGGATCCCGGCATGAGGGATACATTATCAATGTAGCATGCGGATGCGACAAAATAAACTGATGTGAATGAGAGTAATCATTTTTGTCCATGATCAAGGCGGAATCAAAATAGTTTTTTACATGTATGGCATTATTGCCTTTAACGTCCACCCAAAAAAGTGTGCGAACACCTGTTTCCGTTTTCATTTTTTTTAAATGAATGCGTTGTTTCATAAAGTGATAAGCGTGTTCATATAATGCTGTTTCTTCCACCAAGGAACCATAAAATACATTTTTTCCATAAGAAGGACGAAAACGGCCTTGCAAAAGAGGCGGTCCATATCTAAAAGGAGTCGCAATAAGCGGATGCCATGCACTATATAAATTTTTGGGTTTGGTATTTTCGATGAGAAGCTCGAGTTGTAATGCACGCTCTTCATTTTGTGTCGCCTTATAACTAGATAAAGCAGCTTGACGTGCGACAATCCGTACCAGTTCAATCAAGCGCCCCGTCCTCTCACATAATCGAGATACTGGCGAACAAACATCAATCCATCAATAGATTCGCCCATGGCCTGTTCAGGAACGACTTTTAATTCAGGATGCAAGGTGGACAACCAAGCACATTGGTCCTGCGGGTCTTCAAATAGGGCCTCTAAACTGCGATGGATGGCCAGTAAATGAATAATTGCCTGAACATCAGGCGGCAATAGAGAATGATGTAAGGGAACACGTCCGTTTTTCAACCATGTGTTGAGGGTGTTAGGAGGCAAATGCAACGTATGGGCAATTTGGGTGCCTGACCAGCCAAGACGATGTTTTAAATAATGCAGGCCGTCTACAATCGCACGGCCAGCTGTGACAGGATTAAATTTTGCTATAGCAGGTTTGACAGCATGCGTAGATTTAGCAGCTCGTGGTAAGGGCGCGTTCATAGGTGCTCCTCGTCATCATCATGCTCATAGTATAATCTAAATGGATCAAAAATACCTAATATTATATTTTTTGAATATAAATTATTATTATTCAATAGATTAAGATCGATCAGTTTGGTTCGCACAGAACAATTTCCGTTTTATTTTCCTAATTCATCCAGGCCCAGGTTGAGCTGCAATACATTCACTCTAGGTTCGCCAAAAATCATGAGTTGACGTTCTTGTGTGAGCTTGTTGATTAAGTTTTTAATTTCTATCTCTGAAAGATGGCGCAATTTGGTGATGCGTGGAACCTGATAATAAGCTGCGAGAGGGCTAATATCAGGGTCTAACCCGCTGCCTGAGGCGGTGACCAAATCCACTGGGACTAAATCATGAGATAAACTTGTTTTTTGCAGTTGATTGGTTCTTTCTTTTATTGCCTTTAAAAAATCTGGATTAGATGGGCCCATATTGGAACCTGAAGAAGATTCGCCATTGTATGGAAAAGGTGAAGTCGCTGAGGGACGGCTATAAAAATAGTTGTCTTCTATAAATGATTGGCCTATTAATAAAGAACCGACCTGGTTTCCATTTTTTTCAATTATACTTCCATTGGCTTTCCATGGAAAAAATAATTGGGCAACACAAGTCACTAAACCGGGATAAATCAATCCTGTTAAAAAAGAAAATATAACAAGTGTGACTAAAGCGGGTTTAATTTCATGAAAAATAGCTTTAATCATGTCATTTCCTTATACTACGCCCATTGACATTAAAATTAAATCAATTACTTTGATTCCAATAAAAGGTACAATTAATCCGCCAAGGCCATATATCATAATATTTTTTCTTAATAATTTGCCCGCTGATACTCGTGAATAGCTCACTCCGCGTAATGCTAATGGAATAAGAAAAATAATGGCGAGTGCATTAAAAATGACGGCCGACAAGATTGCACTATCGGGTGTCGCCAGGTGCATAATATTTAATTTATTGAGAACGGGATACGTTGTCGCAAAAGCAGCGGGTAAAATTGCAAAATATTTGGCAATATCATTTGCAATGCTAAATGTTGTTAATGAGCCGCGTGTCATCAATAATTGTTTGCCGATTTCAACTACTTCAATTAATTTTGTGGGATTTGAATCTAAATCAACTAAATTTCCTGCTTCTTTTGCTGCTTGAGTGCCTGTATTCATCGCGACTGCAACATCCGCCTGGGCTAATGCAGGCGCATCATTGGTGCCATCACCCGTCATTGCAACCAAATGGCCTTTGGCTTGCAGGCTTCTAATTAATTTTAGTTTATCCTCAGGTTTCGCAGTTGCCAGAAAATCATCGACACCCGCTTCAGCAGCAATGGTTGCTGCAGTTAACGGATTGTCGCCTGTGACCATAATTGTTTTAATGCCCATTTTCCGCAATTGTGCAAAACGCTCAGAAATTCCGCCTTTTATAATGTCTTTTAAATAAATCGCTCCCAATACTTTTCTTCCTTCAGCAACTACTAGGGCAGTGCCGCCTTTACTAGATATTTGCTCAACGATTTTGTGGGCCTGAGCAGGGAAAATTCCATTTTGTTCTTGGACATAAGTTTCTATCACATCACTTGCTCCTTTTCGCACTTGTTTTCCTGATAGATTAGCGCCGCTCATTCTCGATTCTGCGGTAAAAGGAATAAAAGTTGCACCCAGTTCACGAAGTTCGTGTCCTCGCAGACCATATTTTTCTTTGGCTAAAATAGTAATACTACGACCTTCGGGTGTTTCATCTGCTAAAGAGGCTAACTGGGCTGCTTCTGCCAATTCTCCTACTGAGACGCCTTCAATAGGAATAAATTCAATTGCCTGCCTGTTGCCTAATGTAATGGTGCCCGTTTTATCTAATAACAAAACATCAATATCACCCGCTGCTTCAACAGCTCTACCTGATAATGCTATGACATTGGCTTGTATCATACGGTCCATACCGGCGATGCCTATTGCTGAAAGTAACCCACCAATGGTTGTCGGCGAAAGACAGACAAATAAAGCAATCAATACAGTCATTGTCACGATTTTTCCGCTGCCTGCAGAGATAACACTATAAATGGAAAAAGGCAGCAAGCTTGCGCACACTACCAAAAATACCATGGTAAGCGCTGCCAGCAAAATAGTTAGGGCCAACTCGTTAGGTGTTTTTTGTCTTTTGGCGCCTTCAACAAGAGAGATCATGGTATCCAGAAAAGTTTCACCGGGATTCGTTGTGATACGCACAATCAGCCAATCGGAAAGAACTTGTGTTCCTCCTGTCACCGAACTACGATCACCGCCGCTTTCTCGAATAACAGGCGCACTTTCACCCGTGATAGCACTTTCATTGACTGACGCAATTCCTTCAATGACTTCACCGTCACTTGGAATGAAATCACCTGTTTCAATTAATACAATATCGCCTGAACGCAACTTGCCCGATTGGATTAATGTCATTTTAGATTTTCTATCCGGTTTTGCTAATTTTTTTGCGACAATTTCTCTTCTGGCTTTTCGCAGCGATAACGCTTGTGCTTTTCCTCGGCCTTCTGCCATGGCTTCTGCAAAATTTGCAAAAAGCAACGTAACCCACAACCAGACAGTAATGCCTAAAATAAATTTCGCAGGTGCCTCTCCATGCCCTAACAAAGCTTGAATAAATAAAGCGGTAGTTAATATAGACCCAATATAGACCGTAAACATCACAGGGTTGCGAATTTGGCACCGAGGTGAGAGTTTTAAAAAAGCATCAAGCAAAGCCATCCTAATAATTTGAATGTCCCAGATCGATTGTGTTTTAGTGCCCATATTGTCCCCATAACATCAGTTGCTCAACGATTGGCCCTAGCGCTAATGCAGGCAAAAAGGAAAGTGCGCCCAATATAATTGTGATACTTGCTAAAAGAACAATAAAAAGAGGCGAATGAGTCACAAGTGTTCCTTCGCCTGATGGAACCACTTTTTTCTTTGCCAACGATCCTGCAATAACAAGTACAGGTATAGCTATCCAATAGCGCCCCAATAGCATTGCAACTCCACCTAACATATTATAAAAAGGTGTATTGGTATTAAGGCCGGCAAAAGCACTACCGTTATTATTTGTCATCGATGTGAAGGCATATAACACTTCTGTAAATCCATGCGCGCCGGGATTTGCGATTGCACTCACACCTGCTTTGGTCACTGTTGCAATAGCTGTAAAAAATAAAACGATAAGCGGCATAATAAGCACGCCAATGGATGCCATCTTCATTTCATAAGGCTCGATTTTTTTACCTAAATATTCTGGTGTTCGTCCTATCATGAGGCCTGCAACAAAGACAGTGATGATGACAAATAACAACATGCCGTATAAACCAGAACCGACTCCGCCAAACACCGCTTCACCTAAATGCATCATCCATAGCGGCACAAGCCCCCCAAGCGGTGTAAATGAATCGTGCATAGCATTTACTGAACCATTTGATGCAGCTGTTGTAGCTGTTGCCCAAAGTGCTGAGTTGATAATTCCAAAACGTGTTTCCTTGCCCTCCATGTTTCCGCCTGGAAATAGGTTTGATTTTGCCATTTGGTCTATTCCAAACGAAGTAAAAGCTGGATTGCCTTGTTGTTCTTCAAAGACAGCCAAACACATAAACGGTATAAAAATAAGAAACATGGCAGCCAACAGGGCCCATCCTTGCCTTCTGTCATTGACCATGACTCCTAACGTATAACATAATGCGGCGGGTATAAATAAAATCGCGAGCATTTCAAAAAAATTACTTAATGGCGTTGGGTCTTCAAATGGATGAGCAGAACTCACGTTAAAATAACCACCACCATTCGTTCCAAGCTGTTTAATAGCTATTTGTGATGCAACAGGCCCCATGGGTATGACTTGTTCTGTCATATGAATAGTTTGCATTTTAGCATTGCCGTTTGCGTCATTCATAACATGGCCTGCTTGGTCTTGCATGGCTTGTTGATAGCTAATGGGATGTAACAATGTGATTTTTTGATTAGATTTAAAATTTTGAATGACACCTTGCGAACCTAAAAAAATGGCAAATACGAACGAAAGTGGAAGTAAAATATATAAAGTGCCGCGAATGGTATCAACCCAGAAATTTCCTAAATTGGAACTTTCATGTGCTCGAATCCCTCTTATTAAAGCAATCAATAATGCCATGCCTGTGGCAGCAGAAAGAAAATTCTGTACCGTGAGTGCCAGCATTTGCGTAAGATAACTCATTGTTGTCTCACCGCCATAAGATTGCCAATTGGTATTGGTCACAAAACTTGTTGCAGTATTAAAACTTAATTCAGGTGAAGGCGCAGAAAGAGCTTGGGGGTTTAATGGCAAATAAAATTGTAATCGTTGTATTCCATAGACAATCAAGCATCCAAAAAAATTAAAAACAAGCATGGCAATTAAATATCTTTTCCAATCCATGCCATCGGTAGTCTGAATGCCTGACAAACGATAGAAAAATCGTTCGAATGGTCCAAACAAGCGGTCTAACCAAATCGGATGATTTTCATAAACATGGGCCATATATAGGCCAACAGGCTTGGTAATAATAAGAAGTGCTAAAACATAGATACAGATTTGTAAAAATCCATTTCCAGACATTATTAAATCCCTTAAAATAATTCAGGCTTAAAAAGCACAATCAATAAATACACAAACAAACAAAAAGTAACGGCTCCACAAACGAGATAAAGCGTCATCATTCACCTCGCGATAAAAAATCATAAAATTTAATAAGAAAAAAGCATGTTCCGAAAAATACCAAAATGAGGCCGACTAACCAAGCATCTTCCATCCTATTTCCTCCTTAAACCAAATGCCAGCATAGCAAAGCTGGGCCGAGCTGAAAATAGATAAATTCCAATCACTTTACAGTAACGTTATCAAATTATTTGAGATCGCGTACTGATGGCCTAATTATAAAAAATAAATTTCTACTGAAATGTCTTGCTTTTTTTCAAAGTATATGAGAAAAAGTTTCTTCAAAAAGGGATTAGTCATGAAACGGATGAGTATTGCAAGTTTTGTTTTCTGTCTAAGCTGCCAATCATGGGCAGCCGCTTCGTTGACTGTACCAAACAATACATTGGTCCCTCGGTTTTATATCAGCGTGGGCGCGGGTGAAATGCTCAATCAATCGAGCGGCGATAACTATCTAGGCACAGGTGCAGGCTGGCCTGATGATCATTATGTTAGAAATACGATTACCAATGAACCGGTTGGATTTATTGAAATAGGAGCGGCTTGGCAACGGCCTGAAGCTATATTTCCCGGTGTTAGTTTAGGCTTGCGATATATGTCTGCTGCCGCGGCCAAAGTGTCTGGTTATATCGACCAATACTCACTGCCTGATTTTAGAAATTATGATTTTTCTTATCAAGTACAGTTATCAAATTTAATGGCACTATTAAAAGCCGGCGTATGCCGTGTCGGCATAGCGATGCCTTATATATTAGCAGGCGCTGGCGCAGGTATTTATTCTACATCTAATTATACGGAACAGGCGACGCCTAATGTGACTCCCCGCGTGAGTCCGGCCTTTGCAAGCGTTTCTAATACACAGTTCTCTTATCAATTTGGCGCTGGCATTGATTTTGCCATTCTAAAAACATTGTCTCTCAATTTTGAATATGATCACATTCATTATGGCACCGTCCAAACCGGCAATGGCGTCAATTATGCCACAGAAACAGGCACGAATTATGATAATGAGTCGCTTAGAAACAAAATCAATGCAAACACCTTATTTCTCAGCTTAACGTATTACCCCGAATAATGGCAGGAGTGATCGAACAATGTATTTGATACGATGGTTAGTGTCTTTAGCGCTAGTTTTATTCAGCTTGACTGCCCATGCAGGAAAAGACCCTATTGGTTGGTCGCAGTCAGGCAGTGTGCCGGCTAGGACACAATTGAACCATAGTTATTCTGTTCTTTTTACTTTAAAAAATAATTTGCCTTTTGCTATGCCCACGCGATTAGATGTTTCCAATAACTCTTCGCCCTTGTCTGAAGTCAGCATGGTGGACAGTTGTTCAGGATTAAAATTGACGATCGGACAAACGTGTACTGTCGGATTGATTCTCATTCCTAAAACGGCAGGAGAAAAAAGACTAAGTGTTTTTATGGAATATGGTAAAAACAAAGTCCAAATTCCAGTCTCGAATATTGTTAGTACAACACAAGCAGCCGGCAATTCCGTATTACAAGGCGATGTCGTGATTGGGTTCCCGTCTGCGATATTAAGTAATACGACCTATCCATTAGAGTTTACATTTACGAATAATGGTTCTACCACGCTGAACAATTTAGTATTGGCCCAAAATACTGGAAATACGGCGGGTTACACTCAAGGCAGTACAACGAATTGCACATCATTGAGCCCAGGCGCACAGTGCGTCATTACGGGTTCTTTTACTACCTCGGCAACCAGCGGTGCCGTCTCAGTGGGTTATACAGCAACATCAGGCAGCGTATCAGGCGAAGTCACATCATCGACTGTCGTGAATAACAGCACTGGTAAAGGTGTGCGCACGATTACTTTTATTAATAATTGTAATCAAAGTATCTGGTTTGGAGCAGTAAGCGCAAACGTCAACGGTAATGGGTGTCGCTCGAATGCCGATTGTACCTATCCTTCACTTTGCAACTCGAGTGCAAATGCAGGTGCAGGCTATTGTTTTTATCCAGCACCTGCCCCTGCTAATGGTGTGTATCAATTGTCTGCTTCGGGCGGTACCAACACTGCACTCATGCCCGATTATGGTTTTCCTTTTATTTGGAGTGGAAACATCGCAGGCAGAACAGTTTGTACCAGCTCTAGCTGTCAAACAGCTGATTGTGGCGGCGGCACTGGGGGCTGTCCAGTAGGAGTAGGATTTAATCAACCCGCTACACTCGCTGAATTTACGCTGCAGCGTAGTACCGTCGATAATTATGACATTTCTATTTTGAATGGAACAAACATTGGAATACAAACAACACCTACTACGAACTTTTCATTTGCAAATGCTTTTAGCCCGTCTGAATATAATTGTGGTTCGCCGGGAAAGGTAACACAAACAAATGGATTGGGTGGTTGCTCATGGACTTTTGATCCTACTGCATCGCCGACACCTGCACCGGCTTATCGCTATCGATATGTGACAGCGACTTCTAATGCTGGCTGCACTGATTCAACCAGCTGCCCAAGCGGTACGGTTTGCGGACTTTTTTATGATAGAACAGCAAGCCCCACAACATTGAATAGTTATTGCGGTACACTGTTAGGTTATGACACACCTAATCAAGTCTGCAGTTTTAAAAATACTAGTTTGACCGTTCCTTCAAGCCAGAATAATCCAGGCGATGTGTATTTCAGTTGCGATTCCGCATCGGGCGTGACATCCAATGGCAACATTAATGGTACAGTCGGTAACTTGGCCGCAGGAACAGCCTATTCAACATGGGGACTGCTTGCCTGTGTAGCACAGCCTAATATGGACTTGGGCACATGCTTTAATACCTCTGCCAATCCGCCCCCTAGCACAACCAATGGCTGTGGATGTGTGAACTGGGCAACTTACGGATCAGGTATTGTGGTACCCAGTACTACAGTGCCTTGCGTTACAAACAATACTGTCTGGACAAACAACGTGTTGCCCGGCATTGTCTTTATGAAACAAGGATGCCCTACTGCCTACTCATGGCAGTTTGATGATAAATCTAGTTTGTTTGGATGTGATGATATTACTGGCAGCAATACAACGAATGCGGTGAATTATACGATTACGTTTTGTCCTTCTTGATAGGCGAGGCGATATGTTATCTTCCAAAAATAAATCCATTGTTGCTTATTTTGCACAATGCTTCCTTTGAACGAGGTGGAGGTGATTCAACACCAAAGAAAGAAAGGAAAGAAGGATAACGTCGTTTGGCAATGGCAGGCGTATCAGTAGTATTCATTAACACTGTTTTTCCTCTTTCATCAAAGTGAAAAGAAAAATCAGATACTTGCTGCACTTTTTGATTGAAAGCAGCTTTTTTGGCTTTGATTTTTTTATCTTCATATCGTTTTTCTTCTTTTTGCAGCATTTTTACAGCAACACATTTTTTTACATCCTCAGATAAACAGGGCGGATCAGGCAGTGGCTTCGTCGGAATAAATTTCTCCTTTGATTTTGTCCATAAGTTCTTTTCCCGTAAGTCCGCCAATTTGCCTGTCACTATTCTTCCAAGCGCCACGGCAACATAGTCCCATACAACAGCAGCACAATTTAGAAAAAAAACAAGCGTATCTAATAAAAATGATCCATGATCGTGATCATCATCATGATCATGGTCATGATCATGGTTATGATGGTTCTCAGGCATATAATCCCAATCACCTAGCCATTCCATTATCGCCCCCACAAGAGCTGTGAAAGCCGGAGGAATAGAGATGAATGGAAAATTATCTGTAGTCATGCCCGAGCTATAAGCATGGCATGACATAATAAATGATGTGCCATGTCGAAAAGGGTTAGAAAATTGCAGAATATTTTCATTGTTCCAAGCTGTGTTGATCTGCGTCCAACTATCGGTAATACCAGCGCCTATTTTTTTTAAAGATCGTAACGCATTATCAGCATTAAATAACAATGTCAGCAAAACAAACATGGCCAAAGTGATATAAGCAATAATTCTTAATGCGATGTTCGTCGTAAAGTTGATAATGGGCGAACAAAAAGACCAAGCTGTCGCTACCATTGAAAAGACCATTAAAAAAAGAAAAGCCGTATAGGCCACACATCTTTTTGAATATTTCTTCAATTTACTAGGTTCATCGCTCGCGACTAACTCATCCAATCTTTCATCCCATTTATTTAAGTCACCCTTTTTTATCACCCTTGAAGCAGCGCCATACATAACAAGCCCGCTTCCTAAACAAGCCAGGCCCGCAAGCAACGGTGCGCCCACCGTAGATGCAAACACCACAGTGATGCCCATTTTCGCCAGACAGCCAACAACAACAGGAGAAACAAGAAACTTAAGCATAATAAGAGCATAGGCTGATATACCGGAGAAAACACCTGCACCAAAGGATAGAGGTATACTAAGCTGTATCCATCTTTTTCTGCTATTGATTATATTTTGAAAAGAATTATCTCGCTCCTTAAAAGCAAAATTACTAGCATGCCCTTTTAAATAATCTCTGTACTCAGAGATCATTGCTTTTAAGCATTTTTTTCCATCAACAATCTGTTTCTCAACCTCCGCTTTTTCAGCATAAGATGCCATATCTTTAGAAAGCGTATGTAAGTGTTCTTTTAGGTTAAAATAATCTTTTCTAAATTGATTCTGCTCTTCTTTTTTAAGTGTTTGCTCAGCCAAGGCCAATTCCAGGATTTTTTCATAATCACTATTTTTTATAGCTTGATAGATATTGGTTGCATACACAGTCCCTTCTACCAGCACAGCGAAAATCACCGCAGCAACGCACCAACCAAATAAGGGGGTAAAAAGCAATGCCCCTACAAAAGTAAAAGCAGCCAAATAAAATAAATATCCTGCTGTTGCACCGAAACTGATCGATTTTTTGATGAATTTAATCATAGGCTCCTCATATCAATGATGTTGGCTAGGCACTTCCATGGGTGACATAGGGCCACATCTTTGCATTATTTTGAATTTTATTTGTACTACCAAACAGTTCTTAGACTCGGTTCCCTAGTCCCACCCAATTCGAGGTCGTTATGATCGACCGTACCATAATGACTACGGTTGCCTGAAAATTGAAGAGCCGGTCTTCTATTCGTAGTAGTGTTGTTTCTACTATGAGGCTCCCTATCATCAAAAAAATCCACTGCTATTTTCATACAAAACAGGGTGAATACGCAACCAGCCATTGCTGCTACATATAGTATAAGATAAAAATATAATTGCTCACTCGAGATGAGCGGTTGCTTCTGCATCACCGCGGTAGGCGATAACGTTTTAGATGTTGTATTGACCAAACTGAGAAGTCGTGCTGTTGTCATAAAAATAATCCCCCTTGTTTTGTGGGATGTTATTATATAATACCAGACTCTTTTTTATGAACATTATTAACGGGATGCACATAAATAAGCCAAATTCTTTCCAATGCAAATACAAAAACTATCACTAAGAGGGCCTGATTTTGTCTAAAGAATCTGCTGTAGAAAAAAAACTGTTACATTACACTGGCAAAGCGATTGCGGATTTCAATATGATCCAATCCGGCGACCGCGTGATGGTTTGTCTTTCAGGTGGTAAAGATTCCTTTACTTTAATGCGTATTTTGCAACTATTGCAACGCCGCACCCATCATAAATTTGAACTGTTTGCATTTACACTAGACCAATCTCAACCGGGCTGGGACGATAGCAGGCTGCGTGCTTGGTTGGAACAATCACAAATTTCTTATGAAATTTTAACTCGAGATACTTACTCCATTGTTAAAGCTAAAATTCCAGAAGGTAATACGTACTGTTCTTTATGTTCAAGATTGCGGCGAGGCATTATTTATCGTTATGCGGAAGAAAAAGGGTTTAATAAAATTGCATTGGGCCACCATCGAGATGATCTCATTCGTAGTTTGTTAATGTCGATTCTTTATAGCGGCGAAATTCGCTCTATGCCGCCTAAATTGTTGAGTGACAACAAACGCCATGTGCTCATTCGCCCGTTGGTCTATTGTCAGGAAAAAGATATTATCAAATATGCCCAGGAACAAGCTTATCCCATTATTCCCTGTAACCTTTGCGGTTCTCAGGAAAACCTCATGCGACAACGAGTGAAAGTGCTTATCGACCAACTTGCAACAGAAAATCCAAAGGTCCCTAGCAACATGCTGCATGCTCTAACCAGCGTGAGATTGAGCCAGTTAATGGATAGAAATAAATGGGACTTTAAGAATTTAGAAAAACAGCAAGTAATGTCCCCCAAAATGACGGATGATGAATTAACATTATTTGCTGAGGACTTGTTCTAATGATGGTTAAGTTTATCTAACGCATAAAACAATTGTTAATTCCAAAGATTTGGTTCCAAAATGGTCAAAATTAAAGTATAGTATTGGTCTTTATATGAACGAGCCACAAAAAAATGTTTCAAACAATCCCGACTCTCATTTTGCATCCTATGCATCGCACCACAGCGGATATTATGCATTGTTTTGCCTTAGGAAAACCGTTGTCGCCTGATCAAACTAACTATCTGGCCTGGCATCAAACAGAGCTCAGTAATGCTCAATTTGATCCTATTTTAAAATATTATTTGAAGGCACTTCGTCATCCTCACCATGATTTTCATACGTCATTTTTATTGCCACATGAAGTGCTAAACAGGGAGTCTATCGAGCTATTAAAAAAACGTATTGCCATTATGTTGAAAGACAACAAAGCACATCGTGTCGTAATGCATTTATCACATAAACAGTTTTTAGAATTTAAAAAATATACGACAAAAGAATTAATTTTTTGGCACGGCAATCATTTTTTGACAGGTGATGCTTTTTATCCGAGCGGCCTACCGCCCGTGATTATTTTTCAATGGGGAAATTATTTTGGAATTGTAAAATATACCGTGCTTGCCGGAGAAAAATCAATCATGGGAAATTTATTGCTTTATTTTGAAGAGATGCAAGAGCGTTCGATAGATCGTTGTGTAACGGAGTATCAAAAACGCATGCAGGAAGAAATCAAATTACAAAATACTTTGTTGGCTTCACATCAACATTTTTTCCATCCTGATGAAAAACCCATAAAAACACCTGAATTATCGGTATCAAAATCCTATTTAATTGATTATCTTCCTACGCTTAGGCCTTAACAACACAGCCGAAGCAATTGAACTGAGTACGATGTAATCACCTTTTAGATAACGCTAATGCTCTTTGTTCAAACGACTTTATCAGGTTCTTGACTTCATTTTTTAAAATTGGAATAAGAAAAAAATTAATCCACCAAGTATGCTTATACTCTAGCTGCAACTCAAAACTAAATTTAGTCTCGTGATTATAAGCTTGAAATCGCCATAATCCAGAAACACTATAAAATGGCCCTCCTGAAGGTAAATTCACAATGATTTCGTTTTTTGAGCGCAAGGTATATATGAAAGAACAATGAAAGGAAATGCCATATTTTTGTATAAAAACGGTAGCCTGAATAGTATTTGGATTTCGACTATTAATCTTGGCATCGGAGCACCAGGACAAAAATTTTGGATAATGCTCAACTGAACTAATCAAGCTAAATAGCTGATGAGGAGTACACGATGCCATGCCTTCATGTTTTATCAATGCCATTAGACATGCACTCCTAAGTTAGTCAATTCATTATAAACAATGGGGCTAGGTATGCACAAGTCGCCCCCCACCCTGGCCTATTGTCGAATATCCAGCTATTTGCAAACGATGGCCAATAAAGGCATTAACCCTTTAATTGCTATTCAAATGGCACTTAACCGAGAGATTGGTGCTCTAGCTGGCGAGTAGATACGATATTTAACTTTGAAATTTTAACCACTTCAATTACCATATGCAGAGAAAAATATAGGGGTTATGGGTATCTGTCAATCAGGTAACAAAAACCCTCGTTTTTGTTACCTGATAAAAAACGGTCTCTTACTCAAAACCTATCCTTATGAGAGTGAGAGAATAGGCTTCTAATTAGAAAAAGGCTTTACTTGGTTAAGAAAAACTCGTAAAAAACATTGACAACAAGCGCCATTAATGGTTATTATTTGACCTCCCTTAATATCAAAATATTTGCCTCGGCAAAAATGGAGTTAAAATGCAATTTACAAAAGCCTTATTTGCGCTAGTAACGATTCTTGGCAGTCATATGGCTTTAGCTCAAGTCATACAATGTCCAAAAGCTTCTGACTTTATTCCAACACAAGAAAAGCCATTAACTAGATTGCTTATATCTTCTCCACTTGCTCTTATACCCTCTCATTATCTACTTTTACGTGATGGACTTGAAAATCATTGGGATGAGTACGTAAATACAACCAAAATTTATTCGAAGTTTAATATCCAAGACGAGTTTAAAACTGGAATGCCTGATGAGACTCCATTAACTATTTATATCGATGCTCCTTTGCATGATCAAGTCTATAATAGCCAATATTGTTTATATCAATCACCTGATTGGACAATTGGAATGGAAGCGAAAGATCTAATTGATAATCCTGATGAAATAACAAGCAAACCGCAATGGGCATTTGAAGCAGCTTATACTGCTGCTGAACATTATTTTGTAGGTTATAGATACGTCTGCCATACAACTGCGGCCCATCCTGAGGTATGTTACCAATAATAAAAGTCGCTTTTTATCAAGAAGAATAAAAAAGAGGTTTAATTCAGATTAAGCAGTTTTGGGGGTTACTTTGCAGAACCCCTATCTATATTTGATATATAAGTATTGACAAGTATTATTAAATTGCTATAATTAAAAATATGAAGAAAGTTATATACGTAGGAAGCGCACAAAAAGATATCGAATCTTTTCCAGGAAAAGCTCGCCAACGGATTGTGGCCGCGTTAACTGTGATTAGTGCTGAGCTGGAACTCAGCCCTAAAGAATTTAAATATATGCCGACTGTTGGTATAGGTTGTTATGAGCTACGGCTAAAAATTGACCGCCAGTATCGAGTTTTTTATGTGGCTAAATTTCATGAAGCTATTTATGTATTGCATGCTTTCGTGAAAAAGACGGAGCAAACATCAAAAGCAGATATTACTTTAGGGTCTGATCGTTACAAAGCTTTATTGACTTATCGTCGGGGGAAGAAATATGACAAAAAAGATTGAATTCATTGAAAGCTCAGGAAACTTATTTGAAGACGTGGGCTTTAAAAAACAAGAAGCCAAAAAACTTCAATTCAAATCTTATTTGATGGTTTCCTTGATGAAATATATTAAAGGATGCGGTCTCACTCAAGTTGAAGGAGCTAAACGATTAGGTGTTACTCAATCACGCATGAGTAATTTGATGAATCATCGTATTGATCTTTTTAGCACTGAAATGTTGCTTGATATGATGGAGCGGGCTGGATTTCGAATATATGAAAAAATGGAAAACGATATCACTGATTTTTTAGCGTATGCTTGGCCTAAAACAACAATATCAAAAAAACCTCATATAAGACATATAAGTTAACATGGAAAATATAATCAGCATACTTTTTAAAGCATATCTACTAGGGTGCTTATTCGTTGGAGCGCAATACCTATATACTTACATTAAAATGTTAATTCTTCAAAAAGCAGTTAAGAAAAATGTTTTTACGAACCATCCTAAAATGAAGCAATGGCTTATTCAACGCGTTATTTATTGGCCGTATTATTTGTTTGTTAAGACAAATCCTATTAATTTATTTTCTCAATTGTTTTTTAGCCGTTATGGAGACCAGGGGCATATTTACTATGGAACCACAGGATTAAGGAATTTTTTAAATGATATCTTTAAAGGAAAAAACCGCTACAAAAAGTTTAATGTCTTCACCACAACTATTTCCTTAAGCTCTTCGTTTATAAATCAAATGATGAATGAATATCCAGGGCAAAATTATCCAAAATATGCGATGGTACTTCTTGCGAGGTACCAGGATAACTATTTATTTAAATCGACATTCGTTGCAGATGATCGATTATCAGAACAAAAGACGAGTCGTTTCGAATTAGATAGCTGCCAGAGATTAACTAAAGAAGAGGTATTAGCAGCTTTGAATCAAATGAACCAAAATATATCGAATAATATCATTAAAAAAGTCCATGATTAATCTAATCATGAGGTCTTTAACAGCGGGCGGTGTTACAATACAGTGAAATTTTATTTTCTATTTTAATAGGGAGCATCAAATGAATAAAGCAGAACTAATTATTGCTATTGCAGAAAAATCTGGTCTCACCAAAGCTCAAGCAGAAAGCGCATTCAATGCTACATTTGAGATAATTACCAGTGAAATGGCAAAGAAAGAAAAAGTCATGATTCAAGGCTTCGGTGGATTTGTTGTTAAAATACGTGCTGCACGAAAAGGGCGGAATCCAGCCACGGGAAATGAGATGCTTATCCCAGAAACTGCGGTTGCAAGCTTTAAGCCAGCCACTCAGTTAAAGGAAACGATTAACAATTAAGATGTTATATTAATTTATTGTTTTTGATAAAAAGGATCTGTTATGACCCGTTCTAAAAAACCCATGATTAAAACAAAGAGAAAATCATCCCCCGTCAAAAAATCAGCTATTAAAAAAGCTAAGCCAATGGCTAGAAAAAAAATAGCCATTAAGCGTAAAATAAAAAAAGTCCTAGCTATACCGAAAGGCTACCATAGCATTACTCCTTATTTAATTGTTCATCAAGCTGCGAATGCCATTGAATTCTACAAAAAAGCGTTTGGAGCAAAAGAAAAGGAACGAATAGAACAGCCAACGGGCAAAATAGGACACGCTGAATTACAAGTAGGTGATTCGAAGATTATGTTGGCTGATGCAGGTGTTAAGCCTAATATGCGCAGTCCGCGCGATTTTGGCGGATCATCTGTTGGTATCCATTTTTATGTTAAAAATGTAGATGAAATTATCAGCCGAGCTGTTAAAGCAGGTGCCAAGTTACTACGTAATGTAGAAACCATGTTTTATGGCGATCGTTCTGGTGAAGTCGAAGATCCTTTTGGCTATAAATGGCATATCTCAACACATGTTGAAGATGTATCACTCGCACAAGTAAAAAAGCGAATGGCTAAATTGGCTGGAAATAAATAGTCATAAAATTCTGAATTCTAGTAGGATAGGGTAAGTTGTGACTGATATTACTGTAGAAAAAATTCTTGATTTAATTGCCACTGGTGAATCGGAACTTGTGGAATTCAAAGCGTTATGTCATCGTGACTATACCAGTTCTGCGCATACTCAAATTAGACTATATGACGATCATTTGGAGATGTGGAACGCGGGCAACTTACCTTCAGCGCTTACTCCTGACGCTTTATTTCATGAACATGATTCTATGCCAAGAAATAGAAAAATTGCTGATGCATTCTTCTTTTCTGGTTTTATTGAACGATGGGGAAGCGGAACACTTCGAATAGTAGAAGAATTGAAAAAGGCTAGTCTTCCACCGCCACAATTTGTATCAGAACCCGGTCGTTTTCGACTAACATTTTACAAACAATACCTTACTGATGAACACCTTAAGAAAATGAAATTATCTAATAGGCATCGTATAGCTATAGCTTACGTAAAAGAGCATGGCAGCATTTCAAACAAAGAATATCAATCTATTAGTAATGCATCAAAAAGTACTGCCACAAGAGACCTTAACCTGTTGAAAAAAAACAATATATTTATATCTGAAGGTGTGGCTGGTAGAGGTATAGTCTACAAATTAAAGGGTTCATAAAGGGTTCAAAAGGGTCATATTGGATATTATATATTAAACTCTAAGTCATAGTAGGGGGTAGCACTTATCCCAGCTGAACCCGAGTTAGGCACAGTTTTTCGAGTGACATTTTTCCCACATCCTGAAGTAATAAAACAATCTCAACTTAGTGCTAAGTTTGGCACCAAGTCGGCACTAGGTTAGCACCTAGAGGAGGTAGAGATACAAACTCAGTCACTATATTTTTTAGAAATTGAAATTTTTTAGCGTAGAGAGAAGAGAAATGAAAATTTTATCTATAGCGACATTTATTTTTATCTTTTTATTATCGTTTACGACGATATCGTTCGCTCAGAATGTTGCTATTACTATGGATAATCCTAATTTTGAGGCGATTTAATTAAAATGTTTCAAGATAAAGGATGGAAGATAATTAATGCAGATAGTGCGTTTCAAGACCCGATATTTAAAGTGATTTTAATAATGTTGTAGAAAAAGCAATGTACAACTATAGTGGTTCGGCACCTGTTGGGCAATTCAGCTATAAAAACCAGTTAGATAATACTATCTGCAATTTTAGCTTCAATTCAACGGGCGTCACTTTGATAGATAACAATGGGCATTGCTCTGTTATTAATGAAGAACCTATTTCGAATGGTTTTTATAAGTATCAGTGGAATTCCATAATTACTATTAATTAATCGTCCATAAAAAACTATTTTTTCAGGTAAAATATGCGCCTTAAACTTATTTAAAACTATCAGCCATTTTGCAACATCAGGCTACCTCATGTATTTAAGTGCTTTTACTTCTGCAGTGACTTTTTAAGCAATAATAGGGTATGATTTCAACATCGCCAAACACATGCTAAGATTAAGACAATTTGCAGGGAGTTAAACAAATGGATTTTATACTATTAGGTGCGACACTCATCTTTTTTGGCCTGTGCCTTGCCCTATTTTCACGCTACATCTTAACTGCTCATCGTGGCGCAGCAATAATGATAAAATACCTGGCCTTTATTATGCTTACGGTGACATATGCTGCCAATGCATCCAAACCCCAATCAGTACCAACTATGGATATTCATAAAATTAAACCATCTGAACTTCTCATCGGCCCGTATAGTTATTTTGTTCCTCCCTATAGCTATTATTATTTTCATCATATAGATAAATTAGATTTTAAACTTGACTGGATTCGGCGCGCGGGCAACATATACCCATTAAAAGAACCAACGAATTCATTCACCACGAATTATACATATAAAAAACATACTTATACATTAAATGAATATATGAAACGAAATGCTGTGACGGGTTTTCTCGTTCTTAAAGATAATCAGATTATTTATGAACGTTATTTTCACGGAGCAGACCAGCATTCCAGATTTCTTACAAATTCAGTCGGCAAATCAATCACGTCAACACTTGTTGGCATTGCAATTGAAGATGGAAAAATAAAGAGCGTTGATGACCCTGTCATAAAATATTTGCCAGAGTTGAATGCGAGCGGCTTCAATCGTGTTACGCTAAAACAAGCACTAGAGATGGCAACAGGTCTGGCTCTTACTTACAATCCATATGATCCTCATTCCTCTACACAACAGTTTCACACCGCTGTTCTTACAGGTGTGCCGTCATTTACTAATCTACTAAAATCACTGAAAGCTAATCCAAAAATTAAACCAGGTACGCTATTCGATTATGAAAATGAGAATACTCAAGCACTAGGTCTTGTTATCGAGAAGGCTGTTGGCATGCCTTTTAACGAATATTTACAAGAAAAAATATGGAAGAAAATTGGAGCACAGAGTGATGCTTTCTTGTATCGAGCAAAGGCCCAACGAGATCAGCCTGCCTATGGTGTCCTTAGTGCAACTCTGCGCGATTATGGGCGTTTTGGTCTAATGATAATGAACGGTGGCTCACTGGGTGGAAATAGAGTTGTCGGACCATCATGGATAAAAGAAGCAGCTACGCCTGCAAAATTTGCTAAGCCCGCAGATGAGAATGAAGGTTTAGGATATGGTTATCAGTGGTGGATTTATACCGATAATAACGACCGTATTTTTAAAGCATTGGGTATCTTTGGTCAAATTATATATATTAATCCAACAAAACACATCGTCATCATTGAAACATCTGCCTGGCAAAAACCAGAAGATGATATGAAATGGGCTGAGTCATCGAAAGTAATGGATGCAATTGTAGCTACAGTTTCTCGCTGAAAATTATGCTAATATGACATAATTTAGGAAATAAAAAATGCAGCTACGGTGAAATTTTATTTTTTATTTCATAGGGAGCATCAACTGTATCTATTGGCATTTGATCCTACACTACCAAAGTGGTATGCAAAACTGGGCTGGAATCCGATAGGTACCGATCATTTACTTGGACATCAAGGTTCTGTCATGTCTATCTCAGTATAATGAGGAGCTACAAAGAGGCGGTTTAATTTTAAACATTGCTACCAGAAAAGTAATAAACACAGATGAATTAAATTTGTATCATAGTTCTGCATATGATAATTTACCTACTCTAATTCCATAACAGGTAGAAAAAACGAGTATGAATCCTGCTACGCCATCAGAAAAAATCTCTCGTTCCTCTAAAGAAGAAAAGAAAAGCGTTTCTCCTGGTCTAGAACGTCGTGTTACATCTGACAGAAAAAAGAAAGATATTGCAGCTCTAATATCTGCTAAATCTGATTTTATTACCACACGGCATTTGAGCAATCTGGCTAAAGCGGGAATAAAATTTCCTGCTCCATTAAATGAAGCATTAGATGATTTACAAAGTGCATTAAGAAAACATAATGCTAATAAAAATGTAGGTCTTTTTATAGAAAGCGCATTAGATGAAATTATCATTCAATCCAATGGATCTTTTCTTGAAGAATTTAAAAAAATAGACCTGCAAAAAATAGAAAATGTTTCGTCAGATTTTTTGTTTTTTTTAGGGGAAGAGCTAGAATGTGATCTAGATTCTCATCATGTTGGAGATAGGTTAGTTGAATCAACTATTAAAAATGGTAA
Source organism: Legionellales bacterium (assembly GCA_023265835.1). Lineage (GTDB taxonomy): Bacteria > Pseudomonadota > Gammaproteobacteria > DSM-16500 > DSM-16500 > UBA4722. The sequence goes on along the minus strand of JAHFSI010000010.1, from coordinate 3,358 downwards.
AATTTTTTGGAGAGTAATTGATGGACATCATCAACCTTTACATCTAAGACACCTCCCCTCTCGAGGCGATATTTTTCAAGAGAATAAAACATGGGTGATGGATTGGACTTTGTTCAACTTGCTGAAAAATAGCGGGAAGCGTACAGGAACGGTTGAGATTACGGAGAGTAGATTTGTTACATCATTCGTCAATCAATATAACAGAAAAAAGATAAGTGTTCGTGTTGCAGAAGCAAAAATCGATGCTCAGTTATTTAATTCAGCCAGCTCCCCAGGAGAGTCATATGAGAGACGGGCTAGAAGCGTTATTGCTAACGTTGAAACCGCTATGGCGTTGCCAAATAAATCATATTTTAAAACGTGCTGGCAAACTTTTTCTCCTATATATATTGAAAAATTGAAAAAAGATTTCAAGACTCCATCGAACAGAACCGTTGCTCACATAAAAACAATTTTAGCTCAATTAGATAATGATATTGAACAAAAAAAAATAGCTGATGCTCAATCGATTTGGAATGAATTAAGGGATAAAGGGATTTTAAATCATCGAAATAGGTTTTCACATAGCTGGAGAGTTTTACCTCAACAATATATTACACTAACAACATTGCCAAAATACATAACTTATCAAAATATTGTTGCCATTTTATATGGTATTGCAGATAACGAGGACTATAAAGAAAATATTCCTAATAGTGACTTTTTTATTTTCCGCAAAGAACGTTCTGTAAAATCATGGTCAACTGAGGGATTAGTTAAAAATAAAAATGTAGATCATCCAATTAAACAACTAGATGTGAGTGTATATGGTCATATTAAGTTATATACCAATAAACAATCTCTCGATCATGATCATATTCCTTCTGAAGAAAGACTTAAACATGAAGCAAAAAAATTATCTTCAGAATGGACTTTTTCGCAGCAAGAAGAAAATAACGGAGATTTATTTTGGACAATGGCTCTTCCACATGCTCTTCATACTCGGGGAAATACGTATTTTAGAACTTACGCTCAGCAAATGGCTTCTGACGATGGAAGCCATCCTTTCTTGCAAGATTTAAAAGTTTATTTTGTTCGATTAGATGATGACTATAAATCTGGTCAGATTACAGTTACAGAATACATAGAATATATAGGCGCTTTTCGTCATTTATATCGTTGTCAGGTGAAATTTCCTCAACCAATCGATGGAAAGACTACTCTGCCAATGACGCCTCATCTTTTGTTTAGAGACCTAAATAGCTTAAGACAAATGGATGAGATGCTAAATAAAAAAATACAATCTCTGTTAAATAAAAACCGTGGATACCAGGATGAAACTCGTAGAGTATTACCATTTCCACAAATGGAAATGCAATCCACACAAAACTTCTATGACATACTCGCCAAAAATGACCTATTTATAGAAAAATTTTTGGAAGGAATTTTACAATCTTCAGCTGTTTATTCATCCATGTTACCTCAATATGCGATTAAGTTATATATCCAAAGATCAGTATTTAACGAGAGGGAATGGAGCCATGAAGCGATATTTTATGAATTTGTTATAAAACTTCCGCTAATATTAGAAGTTGTAGATATACGAAATTCTCAGTATAGAATTTTTTATTATCGGCATAAAAATAATTCCATTATGGTAGTGAAAACTCCTAATGAACAACCACCTAATCATTTACCAATAATAAAACTCATCGCAAGAGAGGATGGTTTTTTTATGTCTCCTCCTCTTTCAAACGAATCGTTTAATAAGGCTCCATTTGATCAGTTGGGGGAATTGTTTGATGTGTTTAAATTACATGATAAAACACCTGATGATGTACCTTCTCTAGGAGAGGTGCCCAATCGAAAATATTCACAGGTTACCGCAAAAAAGAGTGATGAAAATTCTCCAGAAAGTAAAGAAAACAAACAAGTTCCAAATACACCAGAAGTTTCAGAGAGCACAAATCCGGTAACCCCCGTCACCTCTATAAAACTTCCACCACCACGATCACCCATATCACCAGGCAGTGTTAATGCGATGAAAGTAGCGGGTGGGAGCCCGTTGCATTCATCTACAAAATCGGGAGAAAAAAATCCCAAAGATGCTGCTCAAGTTAGCAATAAAATACAGCAGCACTGCTTGTAAAAGATAAAGAACCAAAATCTTTCCTAATTTCTGTATTCCATTTTCTTACACTTTTCCTGGCAATAGCCATGTGGAACGATTTTCGTATAAGGGGTTGTAACCGAGAACGGCACTGACTAGCACGAAGTGCAAAAATGATTAAAATATAATCATTGTGCATGGAGGCTAGTTATGGGTATGAATTATAAGCACTTAACTGAAAAAGACAGAATATTCCTAAGAATAATGCTAGACAAGCATTACCCAAAAGCAAAAATTGCTACTATTCTAGGGGTCAGCGCTTCTACAATTTACCGCGAAGTAAAAAGGAATAGCTGTACGCATTGGCACAGCGGTTTAAAGTTTTATTGGAATCACCGTGCTCAAGAAAAATATTTGGATCGAAGAAAACGTGGCTTAAAGTTAGAAAAAAACACAGAGCTACGTGAATATGTGACCAAGAAGATAAAAGCAGGGTGGTCACCTTATCAAATAGAAGGACGCTTGAAGTTAGAGAACGAAGGTATCTGTCAAATCTCTCATGAATCTATTTATCACTATATTTATAGCGATCCAAATCGAAGAAATAGATTCTCTACACATCTTCGTCGTCGCCATAGTTACCGCTTGAAGCGTAACCAAAGAAAATCAAAAATTCCTTCTGAATTACTGATAACATCGCGTCCGGAATCGATCAAAATCCGAAAGGATTTTGGGCATTGGGAGTGTGATTTAGTCGTATTTAAAAAAGGGGTTAAAACGAATTTAATTACTTTGCGAGAACGACAAACTCGCTACATGATTGCAATTAAGAATGAAAATCGGGAAGCAGCAGGCACAGCGCTAGCTTTGATTAATACAGTAAAAAAGATCAAGCCTTACATTAAATCCATTACGTTTGATCAAGGTAGTGAATTTAAACGTTATGGATGGATTAAAGAATGTTTAGAAACAGATATCTATTTTTGTGAAGCAGGGTCGCCATATCAAAAAGGCAGCGTTGAAAATGGCAACGGTTTGATTAGGATCGAATTACCAAGAACATATCCAGTAGAGGGCTTGAAACAAAGACACATTACGACATTAATAAAAAATATTAATAACAGACCGCTAAAATGCTTAAATTATAAGTGTTAGCGGCTGCCTAAATCCGCGCATAAATGGCGAAGGATTAAAATATATGATCGCAATAAAGTGCGCGTCATTCGCCATGAATGTCGCGCACCTTAGTTTAAATTAAAAATAATGAGA
>JAHFSI010000077.1 GCA_023265835.1 Legionellales bacterium | reverse complement strand
TCAGGCGCGAATGCAGCCATTGCCGTGACGGATGCAACTGCAGCAACGGCTCAACAGGCTTTGCAAGCAGCGCAACTCCATGTCAAAAAAATGGAGCGGCAAAACCATAGTTTGTTACTTCGTTTTAATTCGATGGATGATCAGCTGAAAGCGCGCGAAACGATACAGCAAGCTTTAGGCAGTGATTATTTAGTGGCACTGAATTTAGCTTCCCGCACGCCCACCTGGCTGAAAAACATCGGCGCAATGCCTATGAAATACGGGTTAGATTTGCGTGGCGGTATCCATTTATTGATGCAAGTCGATGCAGATTCTGTATTAAAGCAGCAAGTTGAAGGGGACTTAAATAATATTTCCCAGTTATTGCGGACAGAACGTATCCGTTATTCCAATATCACTCGTCAAAATGACAATACTGTTCTCGTCGAATTTCGTACCACGGGCGCATTGGATGATGCTTACAGTATCTTGACGCAGCATTTTAATGAATTTACTTGGACGAAAAATAATCTTACGTTGCAAGGCGTATTTTCACCGGTGGTGCTGCAGCAAGCCAGACAAGAAATATTAGAAAAAACGGCCAATGCGTTGCGTAATCGAGTGAATGAGTTAGGAGTATCTGAAGCGGTCGTTACTCAACAAGGCGCTTCACGTATTGTAGTGGACTTGCCGGGTATTCTTGATACGGCGGCAGCCAAAGATATTTTAGGCAAAACAGCCACATTAGAATTTCACTTAGTGGATACGGAAAATGATCCGCGTAACGCAGTGGGCAATGTGGCGCCGCCTAACACGCGATTATATCAATACGAAGGCCAGCCTGTTTTATTAAAAAACCAGATTATTTTGCACGGGGCGTCGATTACTAGTGCGCGCTCTGGCATGGGCGATGACGGCAGGGCTTCGGTTGATATTCGTTTTAGCGGTAGTGAAGAAAGTTTATTTTCTCGTATTTCAGGAGAAAATGTCGGTAAACCCATGGCCATCGTCTATGTCGATGTAAAACCGCAAATTACGGTCGTCAATAATCAGAAAATCGTTAATTTTATTACCGAGCGCCGGGTGATTAGTGTCGCGACCATTCAATCTATGTTAGGCAGTCCGTTCCAGGTGCATGGTCTATCAAGCCAAGAGGAAGCGCGGACTTTAGCATTGTTGCTGCGGGCAGGCGCACTGAGTGCACCCGTTGCAGTGATTGAAGAACGTGAAATGGGGCCGACATTGGGCGAACAAAATATCCATATGGGATTGATGTCTGTTATTGTGGGTTTCTCCTTGGTTGTGCTGTTTATGGCATTGTATTATCGCATCATGGGGCTTGTTGCAGATATTGCATTAGGTATGAACCTCATTTTAATCGTAGCTATTTTATCATTATTGGGCGCCACGCTGACATTGCCGGGCATCGCGGGCATTGTGTTGACGGTGGCTTTGGCAGCTGATGCGAATGTATTGATTTTCGAGCGCATTCGCGAGGAATTGCGTAATGGCATGGGGGTACAAGCCAGTATTCATGCTGGTTACGAACGCGCATTTGTCACCATTGTCGATGCGAATGTGACAACATTAATTGTGGCCATTGTGTTATTTAGTCTGGGCTCAAGTGTTGTAAAAAGTTTTGCAGTCACCGTGACTATTGGTGTGCTGACCTCTATGTTTACTGCTATTACAGGTACACGCGCAATAGTGAATTTGATATACGGCGGCAGACCAATCAAAACGATTTCCATAGGCTTATAGGAAAAAATCATGGAATTTTTTAAGCAAAATACACAAATTAATTTTATGGGGCAGCGTAAAGGTGCCGCGATACTTTCGTCCGTGCTATTTGTTTTGTCATTGATATCGCTTTTTATGAATGGCTTAGCATTAGGGTTGGATTTCACGGGCGGCACACAAATTCAATTAAGTTTTCCTGCCCCAGCGGATTTAAACCAAATTCGTGATCGTTTGGAAAATGCAGGCTTTAAAGATCCGGTGGTGAATAGTTATGGCACTTCTCAAGATGTGTTAGTGACTTTAGTGCCAAAAAAAGCGGTTAATAATACCGATATGAAAGAGGACATTGTGCAGCAGGTCTTGACTGTTTTGCCGGATGCCAAGAAGGAGCAAGTGGATTCGATCGGTTCGCAAGTCGGACAAGAATTAGCAACTAAAGGCGCGTTAGCGGTGGTAATCGCTTTATTGGGCACTATGATTTATATTGCATTACGTTTTGAGTGGCGTTTTGCTATCGGTTCTACGGTCGCATTAATTCATGATCCGGTATTAATATTGGGAATATTCTCTTTCTTTCATTTAGAGTTTAACTTGATTGCATTGGCTGCGTTATTGACAGTCATTGGTTATTCGCTCAACGATACTATCGTTATTTTTGATCGTATCCGTGAAAATTTCCGCAAATTACGAAAAGCGGAACCGGTTGATGTCGTAAACCAATCCATTAATCAGACCTTATCACGTACCATTATGACATCCGTCTTAACATTGATGGTGGTATTGGCCTTGTTCTTTTTAGGCGGCAGAATGTTGCATGGTTTTGCGTTGGCGTTGATCATTGGTATTGTTGTTGGAACCTATTCTTCTATTTATGTCGCAGGATCGTTATCACTGGCGTTGGGTTTAACGCGACAGCATTTATTGCCTGTTGCTAAAGAAGTGCTGGATGATAGGCCGTGATGCGGTGACTTCATCATCAATTTTGTGATATGATGGATTTATAGCCAAATCATAATAGAAACCTAATCTAGCGGAGTACTTGCAAAATGGGAACAAAACGCCAGCAAGAATATACAAAAGATTTTTATGCTTGGGCATTGAATAATGCTAAGCTCTTGCGAGCAGGAAAAATCAACGAAGCTGACATTGTAAATGTTGCTGAGGAAATTGAAAGTATGGGGAAGAGTGAAAGAAGAGAATTGATTAATCGTTTGGCCGTTTTGATCGCTCACTTATTAAAATGGCAGCTTCAGCCAGCAAGAAGAAACAATAACTGGAAGTATACGATTGAAGAACAGCGTGACGAAATTTTAGATCTTTTGCATGAAAGCCCTAGCTTAAAAAAGGAACTTGAAGGACAGCTTGTTCGTGCCTATAAAAGAGGGGTACTTATCGCAGCGACGGAAACCAGTCTTGGAAAAGAAGTATTTCCCAAGACCTGTCAATTTTCTTTAGAGCAATTAATCAATTTGAAGTTTTTTCCAACGGCATAGGCCTGATTTATAATTCTTTAGCGCATAAAATTTTACAACGGGATTGATAATTTGATATTTCTCATCTTCTTTTTCAATCACATCTTTCTCCATCAACCCAGCTAACGTGGTCATAATTGAACTGCTTAGTCATAAGCATTTTATAACTCGTTAGTTTACGTGTCGCAACATTACGAGTCGTTAAATTGCGAGATATAGGGTGCCATCAAAAATCGTGCAGAATAGGATGAATTTTTAACAGACTTTAATATTCTTCAATAGTAATTTAAGAATTTTAGGATTGCCGACCACAGTGTTTCCACTGGTCAAATAATCCTCTCCACCATCAAAATCGCAAACGAGGCCGCCTGCTTCTTTGATCAGTAATATTCCGGCGGCAATGTCCCAAATTTTTAAACCCGCTTCCCAAAATCCATCTAAACGGCCACAGGCAACATAAGCTAAATCAAGCGTAGCCGCACCAGGGCGGCGTATGTCGCCGCATAAAGGAAATAGCGTTTCCAAAGTACGCAAATGGGCGGCAAAAGATGCTTTTGAAGCTTCTTGAAAAGTAAAGCCTGTTGCGAGCAGGCAATCTTTTAGCTCGGTGCGTTTGCTGACGCGTATGCGTTTATCATTGAGCCTGGCTCCTTTGCCCCTGCTCGCGGTAAATAATTCTTGGCGCACAGGATCATAAATGACGCCATGCTCGATTTTGTCCTTATGGCGAATACCGATAGACACAGCGAATTGGGGGTATCCGTGAATGAAATTGCGGGTACCGTCGATAGGGTCAATGATCCAGGTATAATCTTTGCCGGCGGTTTCTCCGCTTTCTTCTCCCAAAATAGCATGATTTGGATGTGCCTTACGGATGATGCCGATAATCTCTTGTTCTGCTTTTTGGTCAATATCAGTGACAAAGTCGTTTGGCTTTTTTTGGCTAATATGGATGGTATCTAGGCGATCTAACGCACGGACGATAATGTTGCCGGCAGCACGGGCTGCATTGACTGCGATGTTTAGAATAGGGTCGCGCATAATTTCATCAAATCGCTTAATAAAGGGTATATAGGATAACAAATTTTCGGTAAGATGCCACGGATAGTTTATGACGGGAAGGAACGATGTTAAAAAATCTCCGTATTGTGCTTGTGAATACCTCTCATCCGGGCAATATCGGCTCTGCTGCGCGTGCGATGAAAACAATGGGCCTGGAGGGCCTTTATTTAGTCTCGCCGCAAAATTTTCCGCATCCTAAGGCTATTGAAATGGCAACGGGAGCGGCGGACATCGTAGAGAAAGCAATTGTTGTATCAGATTTAACAGATGCCATTGCAGATTGTGGATTGGTCGTGGGCACGAGTGCACGTTCAAGGACCATTCCTTGGCCCATGCTTTCTCCTCGCCAATGTGCTGAAAAAGCCATTGCAGAAGCAACAACCCATAAGGCAGCCATTATTTTTGGTCGTGAGCAGTCGGGCCTGACGAATGAAGAGTTACATCATTGTCATTTTCATGTGCAAATTCCATGTGATGATAGCTATACTTCTTTAAATGTGGCAGCAGCCGTACAAGTTATTGCTTATGAATTGCGTTTAGCAAGCTTGGCGCCGCAACAAAAAGAAGAATGGGACTACCCATTTGCAACAGCGCGGGAGATGCAAAGTTTCTATGAGCATTTAGAGCGAGTATTGATTGAGATCGATTTTTTAAATCCCAAGGTGCCGCGGCAGTTAATGACACGCTTGCAGCGATTGTTTAACCGAGCGAGGCCTGATACGATGGAAATTAATATTTTGCGAGGCATTTTGGGGGCGATAGATAAAGCTTGTTCTTGTTAAAATGTAACAGCTCATCCAATGGCATCCACTTAAGAAAAATAATGAATGCTTTTATATTTATCCCCCCTTCCTGACCTTCCCCCTGAGGGGGAAGGAAAGTACTAGCAGGATTTGTTAGAACATTCCTTCCCCCTCAGGGGGAAGGTCAGGAAGGGGGGATAAATAAACATCTATCATTTTTCTTAAAATTTTTTTTGAATAGTTCTATGAAACTAAAAACCATCATTTTTTTTGCTCCAATCCCCCTTGTTATATTCGCTTATTACATTCTAATTAATTATTTTTTCAGTCCTGATGTTGCTTATCTACTCCACGCATCAAGCCAAATATTAGCAGGCGGAAAATACGGCGCTGATATTTTTGAAACAAACCCGCCTATGATTTTATATCTGTATTCTCCAGCTGTGTTATTAAAAAAATTAACCACGATTAATGTCATCACCTCAGTAAAACTTTATGTTACTTTGTTGGCCGTGATTTCCCTGGTTACTTGTTTTTTCTTATTAAAAAAATTAATTAAACAACAAGATAAAGCGTTACGTTATTGTTTGTTTTGTACCTTAGTATTTTGTCTGTTGTTTTTGCCCGCTTTTAGTTTCGCACAACGAGAGCATATTTTAATTATTTTTATGCTGCCTTATTTGCTGTCTGCTGCATTAGCATTAGAAAATAAATCCATCCATCCTATGATGGCAATATTTATTGGAACAATGGCTGGATTAGGCTTTGCTTTAAAGCCATTTTTTTTAGTCACTCCTTGTCTTGTCGAATTGTATTTTATTGTTAAAGGACGCCGTTTATTTGCATGGGTCAGAATAGAAACGATGGTGATTTTAAGTATTTTAATACTCTATCTTGGCTCTATTTTTCTTTTTCAACCAGGGTATATTCATACGGTTTTACCATTAGTATTGCGTTATTATTTTTCAGAAATAGCGTTGACCTGGAATGATATTATATTGTTTACAGACGTTCTTTTTGGTGCGGCAATGGTGCTGGGCTATTTGTTTTATTGCAAGTATGATCACTATTGTTCTCTAGGTTGGGTCTTAGCATTAGCATTATTAGGCATGATCATTGCTTATTTGGTGCCTCAAACACCTTGGTATTATCATGTTATGCCTTCCTTTGCCCTTGCTTTGTTATTGGTAGCCCATCTTGCGGGACAGGCGATTACCACCACTAAACAATCCTATTTTATCGATAAGAGCTTTATTATATGCCTGTTAGGCATAGTCTTTGTTTTGACGCTCCCAGCCGTGCGTTATGTTAAAGTATTAAAGCTTTACTCTAAAAGTCAAAGCCAATGGCCGGCCAGCGCTATTGCAGCTTATCTCAATACCCAATCAGGCCCGCGCTCCATTGCTTGTTTTGGATTAGGGACAACTGATTGTTTTCCTTTGGTGTATTATGCACAAAGTAGTTATGCCGAACGGTTTCCTTCTTTTTGGTGGTATCAAAGGCTGCGTTTTTTGGAAACGAGTAAACAACCCAAGGAAGTCATGGTGCAAGTTGAAAAGGACAAAAAATATTTTATCGATAGTTTTGCGGAAGATTTAAATCGCTATAAAACACGATGGGTCGTGATTGATCTACACCATTTTCAGCAGTTAGAAAATGCACAATTTAATGTTATCCAGTATTTTTCTGCGAATGAAAAATTTCGTGATGTTTGGCGTCATTATCGCTATCTCACGACGATAAAATCGATTACTATTTATGAAAGATCAGCCTAAGGAAGTAACAAATGAATACAATAGGAAGTGATTGTTTTTCGATTATCGTGCCCACTTTTCGTGAAGCCAATAATATTTCGGCATTAGTGAAACGTATTGCAAAAGTCGATTTTGGGGCGCGTCAATTTGAATTGATCTTAATGGATGATAATAGCAATGATGGGATTGCTGATATTGTGCGAAACTTGCAGCCTATCTATCCATGGTTACGCTTAATCATTCGTACAGGGAAAAAAGGCCTAAGTGAATCTGTCATAGAAGGCTTCAGCCACGCTCAATATCCCATATGGGTCATCATGGATGCAGACCTTAGCCATCCGCCTGAAAAAATTCCAGAAATGCTAACAGCATTAGCACAGCCCGGCGTGAACATTGTGATCGGATCACGTTATGTGGAAGGAGGCAGCAGCGATGATCAGTGGCCGTTGATACGCAGAGTATTTTCACATTTTGCTGCATGGGCCGCCAGGGTTTTGGTAGGTGTTCCGGTGAAAGATCCTTTATCTGGTTTTGTGATGCTGAAAAAGGAAACATTGATAGCAGGAAAAAAATTAGAACCCATTGGTTGGAAAATCGGCCTAGAAATTATGGTGAAATGCCGTTGCAGACATATTCAAGAGGTCCCCATTTATTTTGCCCAGCGTACTCAAGGTGCGAGCAAGTTAAGCCTAAAAGTGATAATTAATTACTTGCAACATGTGCATAGATTAATATGGTTTAAAATGTTTTCGATATGAATAAATTAATGAGTCGAAGAGCCTTAATCACCGCTTTTATTCTGCTTGTGCTTGCTTGCGTTATTCAAAGTCTTGGATCATTCAATAATGATGTTGCCAGCTTGCTTTATGATACTCAGCTTATGTTAACAAAAGGTGCTTATGTAAACGATTTTTTTGAAACCAATCCACCTATGATTTTCTATATTTACACACCTGTTATTTTAATCAGTAAATTGATACCGTTAAGCTTGGCCGTTCTTTTTAGAATTTATCTTTTTGCCTGGATAGGTATTTCAATGATCTGCTGTTTCAAACTGCTGAAACAGATTTTTGTAAAAGATAAAGACGATATCATGTTGGGCGGGTTTTTTATCGTGCTGTTTTTTATTTTATTGTTTTTACCGGGCAATGAATTCGGCCAGCGTGAACATTTTTTAATGATATTTATGCTGCCTTATTTATTTTCTGCCGTTTTAGCGGCTCAAAACAAAAAAATCCACTGGGTTTTTGCGGTATGGATAGGCTTGATGGCTGGCATGGGTTTTGGGCTGAAACCTTATTTTTTGCTGCCTGTCATTTTGATTGAATGCTATCTTATAGTTATCAAGCGCCATTTATTTGCTTGGATTAGAGTAGAATCCATCGTGTGTCTGAGCGTGTTAACGCTTTATTTGGCGTCGGTCTTTATTTTTTATAAAACTTACATTCATATTATGTTGCCGCTGATTTCACATCTTTATTTTATGAGTACCAAAGAACCTTGGATACATATTTTTATTTCTCTCTCTGTTGTTTTTTGTGTGTTGGTATGGATCGGATTTTTTGTTTTTTTTAAGCAGAGCAAACAAAGGGAATTAATTGCTATTTTAATGCTTTCCTTGACGGGCATGATAGCCGCCTTTCTTGTGCCTCGCGCGGCTTGGTTTTATCATGTGTTGCCTGCGATGGGGCTGGCCTGTTTATTGGCTTGGTTGTATGGCTATAATGCAATTTCTATTCTTTTTAAAGATACAGTACTTTCTAGGGTGAATATTTGTTTTCTGATTGCTTCGGGCCTTTTTATTTTTTCTATTCCATTTTATTACTGTATTCTTACTACAGAAAAAGCCATAAAAGAAAAAAACAGCACGCATTTTAATTTGTTAACGGCTTATATTAATTCATTGCCATGTCCTCGAGGAATATATTGCTTTTCAGTCAATACTACACTGGATTGTTTTCCACTGGTTTATCAAACTCATAGTGACTTTGCCGGCAGGTTTCCTTTTTTCTGGTGGTTACGCGGCTTGCTTAAGCTGGAAATGAATACAGGGAATGCTTTATCTCCAGTGATTGCAAGAGATAAAAATTATTTAATTGACAAGATCGCAGAAGACTTAAATCGCTATCAGGCCCGCGTTATTATCGTTAATAAATTATTTGAAAGCGAGCAGCTTGGCGATGATTTCGATTTTGTTGCGTATTTTTCACAAAATGTTAACTTCCGCGCCGCTTGGCGGCCCTATCATTATTTGAAAACAATAGATGTGTATCAAATTTATATTCGTTCATAAATCGTGTACTCTCCTATTCTCTGCAGATAATGATAGGCCAGCCAGGCCGTTTGAAAACTTTTATACCGTGAATATTTTTTAATGTAATTCACTTCAGTCCCTAAATAATGGATTGAAGACGGAACATTGACGATCACAAATTCTGGTTTTTTCTCATTCAGTTCTTGAGAGATATTGTCGATTAAATGAGGAACGTTGCTTTCATAACGATATGCTTTTTCGCTGGGAAAATGATGAAGTATCAGCTGATTATATTCCCAGATTAAAATAGGAAAATTACCCACATAGTGGGTTGGGGCATAAAATTCCACGACCGTGCTGTCATGTGTCATGGCTAATAAAAAAAAGGTCGTAGGCCGTTTTTGTTTAGCAAAAAATTGTGTTAAACGTGATAAATCCGTTTCCGAGTTAAAATAATAAGCTGCGATGATGAAAAGATTGATGCTGATTGCAAATGGAACTAAATAGACAATGCTAATCATCGCTGTCAAAGAGAATGTCTTATATTTTGTTTGGGATTTTTTAATCATAGACGGCGCAATTTGCCCTAAAATCAGCGCAGCCAATAAACAGGCAATGCCCAACGCCGGTAAAATATGATAGTACCACGCTACTCTAGGCGCAAGATAAGAGAAAATAAAACCTATTAATGCCATTAAAAATAGCTGGCAGATGATTTTACATTCATTTAAGTGCCGCGTCATAAAATAAAAAATAATGACCGCAAAACAGTAGAGCAGGGCGGGATAAAATAAAATTTCGGAAAAGGGGTGGGTAATGGCTGCGTAATAAGTCATCCATAAAGGCAGTACGTCGTGGAGATACGCAGGATAAAATAAAAAAATGGCTGTTATGTATGCCGCAAATACACCAAGGATGCAAAGCGTTTCTACGCGTACCCAGCTTAATAGATTGCGTTTTTGCAGCATCACATACAGTTCTATCAATAAAAATGCGGACAAGAAATGCGGTTTAATGGCAAAGCCTATGCCGGCTGCTAGCCCAATGCCTGCTGCAAAAAATCCATTGATTTGTTTTTTTTCCAGACGTAATGCAGTTAAGAACAAATAAGGCAATATCAATATTAAAAGAAAATGCTCGCGTTGTGCAAAATGCTGTGCGGGCAAAAAAAGTAAAACATACCCCATCACATAAGCCAACAAATAAATTAAAAAAATATTATGGGAAAATAATTTTTTGATCATGAAAACAGAACAGGCGATAGATATAGCTGCCAGTGTGATAACATATATTCTCATTGCAGATAAAACAGGAATTGAAATGAATTTGGCAATAACAATCGCCGGCATTGACAAGTAAAAAATCATGGGTGGGTTGGGTTCGAATATATTTTTTGCATACGTTTCACCGGCCAACAGGGCCGCTGCCGTATGGGTAATGATGGCTACATCTTTATGTAAATAAAGATGTGTTTGGATGAAATAGGCTAATAAACTGAATACAATTAAAAGGGCCCACTCATAAAGTAGTTGTTGGCGCATTATTTGGTTATCCTATGTGTAACAAAATTTCTGCTTAGCACGGCTTCTCCCCTTGTGAGCATAGGCGTCAAACTAAGGAAAAAATAGCATTGCTTAGGACAGCCTCTCCCGCCCTCGGACTTAATAAAAAAACTGAATGTAATTGCGGGAGAGGCCGACACGCGTAGCGTGGCGGGTGAGGGGGAAAACAGGCCCTTTTAAAAACAAGCAGCACACAAAAATGACACTTAAAATAATTTTAACAGCTTGTTTATACAAAAAATGTCATTTGCGACTGCAAGTGCTTTTAATTCTTAAAAAGTTTTGCCTCTTTCC
>JAHFSI010000137.1 GCA_023265835.1 Legionellales bacterium | reverse complement strand
CGGCGCGGGTGCTGCGGGTGTTGCTACGGCAAAATTATTGATAGAGCTGGGCGCGCAGCCTGAGAATATATTGATGGTAGATCGTGTCGGTGTCATTCATCATGAGCGTAGAGATTTAAATGAATATAAACAAGCCTTCGCAGTGAGGACAGCCAAGCGTTCTTTGGTTGATGCATTGGTCGATGCCGATGTGTTTATTGGTTTGTCAGGCCCCGATGTTTTAACGCCAGACATGTTAAAAGGCATGGCAAAAAAACCGGTTGTTTTTGCCTTGTCTAATCCAACGCCTGAAATCATGCCGGATGTCGCACGTCAAGTTCGCGATGATTTAATTATCGCAACGGGGCGCAGTGATTTTCCCAATCAAGTCAATAATGCTTTGTGTTTTCCATATATTTTTCGTGGTGCATTAGATGTGCGCGCTTCTTGTATTAATGAAACTATGAAATTGGCCGCTGTTCATGCGCTGAAAGATTTGGCGCGTGAGCCTGTGCCTAAAGAAATGTTGGTTGCTTATCAACATACACATCTTGAGTTTGGTGCAGACTATATTTTACCTATGTTATTAGATAAACGGTTGAGATCTCATGTAGCAGAAGCGGTTGCTAAAGCAGCTATTGTTTCGGGTGCTGCAAAAATAGAGTTAGCAGGAATTAATCATGATTAAGGGCTTAACATGACAAATAATCATTTAAGAACACAGACGCTTACACTGCTCCCTTGGATAATTTGCGGGTTAGGCGCGCTTTATTATTGCTATGAATATTTCCTGCGTATTTCTCCCAGTGTGATGGTGCCTGAATTAATGAAAGCGTATGATTTAACGGGCGCAGAAGTGGGCGGACTCTCTGCGTTTTATTATCATGCGTATGTTCCCATGCAAATTATTGTCGGGCTATTGATGGATCGATATGGTCCTCGGCGTTTATTAGCATTAGCTTGTCTGTGTTCAGTCGTAGGTACTTATTTGTTTGCGGGCAGTCATAGTATAGTGATTGCTGAATTAGGGCGATTTTTAGTAGGGTTTGGTGCTGCATTTGCTTTTGTGGGTGCATTGAAATTAGCGACGATCTGGTTGCCGCCCAATCGTTTTGCTTTGATTTCTGGTGTTATCACCAGCTTGGGCATGGTGGGCGCCATGATAGGAGATATTTTACTACGCAGCATGGTCGATGCGTTGGGCTGGAAGATGACTACTTATACCACTGCAGGTGCAGGAGTCATTCTTGCTATTGCAATTTGGGTCATTGTCCGTGATGTTAATCCATCACCTTTGCATCCTCATTATCATACCGAACGTACCTATTTTCATGATTTGCTGCGCGGTTTATGGGGTGCACTACGTGATCCGCAAATTTGGTTTAATGGTTTGGTAGGATTTTTATTATATCTCTCTTTGTCTGCTTTTGCTGAATTGTGGGGCATTCCCTATCTTGAACAAGCACGCGGTTTATCCAGGATGCACGCGGCCAATGCAAATGCGATGGTGTTTTTGGGTTGGGCAGTCGGCGGGCCTTGTTGGGGGCTGTTTTCTGATTTTATTGAACGTCGTTGTTTACCGCTTATTGCTTCATCTTTAGCTGCCTTGGTTGTCGTTTGTATTATTTTATATTTTCCTCATGTTTCTTACGGCCCAATGTACTTTTTGTTATTTTTATTTGGTTTTTTATCCAGCGTGCAAATCTTAGTATTTGCAATATGCCGCGAAGTGACGCACTTTAAAATTGCAGGGACTGCTATTGCGTTGACTAACATGTTAGTCATGTTAGGCGGAAATTTGTTTCAACCGGTGATCGGCAAATTGCTAGATATGGGTTGGTCTGGAACCATCACTGATGGTACACGTATTTATTCTGCTTTGGCTTATCAAACTGCATTGAGTGTACTGCCGATCGGTATTTTGGTCGCTGTCATTCTGACTTGCTTCGTGCGTGAAACGCATGCCGAAATACCGATGGATGGGCGAGAGCACGGATAGTTAGTAGTATTTATAAGTAAGATGATGTCGATGTACTCGATAGTAACCAAGGCCGTTGTCGGGCGCTACCCACGCTGTTGGGCTGGCTGCTAATTGTTGTTCGCAAATGCGGTTGCCTGGATAGACTATACCATTCACGTAAACGGGACGTTCGGTGTAACAACGTTTGTGCACGCGCGGCACAGGCATATAAACGGGGCGCACTACTGTCATAGGGACGTATGTTTCTTGCTGCACGATAGCAGGCTGAGAAAAACCGACAAAAAACGAAACATGGTTAGCAGCGCTGATTGAGCTGGCAATTAAAGCGATTAGTCCAGTCGTTAAGATAGTATAATTTTTTAACATATTTTGCCTCGCCATCTAGAAGGTGTCTAAAAGGAAGGCCTACCATAACATAATGAACATTGATTGTCCATTAATGAAATATTTCACTTTAGAAGGATTTAGGTAATACTATCTCTTTAAGGAACAGTCAGCTAAAGGAATACATTATGTTAAGTTGGGTCTTGGTTTTTCTGGTAGTTGCAATCATTGCGGGTCTTTTAGGATTTACTGGCATTGCGGTACAAGCAGCAGGCATTGCGAAAATCCTGTTTTTTATTTTTCTTGTACTCTTTGTGTTTTCGCTGGTTGTACATCTTGTGAGAAGAAATAAATAAGGAGCTAATTTATGAAATCATTTGTCACGCTGTCAGGAATTATTTTAATAATCGTGGGCATTGGAACGTTTGCTTATCAAGGGTTCACTTACACAAAGCAAGAAAAAATCGCCCAGATTGGTGATCTTAAAATTACGGCAGACACAGAGAAAACGGTGCACTTGCCGCCGATAGTGGGCGGGTTGGCGCTTGCTGCTGGGTTGATTTTAGTAGTGGTGGGAAGAAAAAAATAGGTTCAGGTTTTGGAGGTCAGACGTCATATAGGAAATATAGCCATCAGGTCTGATTAAATAAACCCAATTTTTTTCTAAACTGGCTTCGGCGGTTTGGTTGTTCCAGGGGAATACGTGCAGTGGAATATTCAGTTCTTTCAGCTTATTTTTGAATTCAAGACTTGCTTCACCATAAATGTGTGCTTGCCAATTTAATGATTGCAATGGCGCAAAATTATTTTCCGATCGCACCCAAGGCAGTCGATCGCCTGCGCTAATTTTTTTGGTATGGCCCTTGCTTAGCGGACTTTGACGATAGTTAAGTTGAATTTGCAATATGATTTTAAAGAAATAGCGCCTGACCAAAGCCAAACGAAATAATACCGGTAAAACATAGGGAACAAATAGGTCGCGCCAGCATTTTCCTAATAATCCTTCATTTGTCATGAGTTGAAAAAGCT
>JAHFSI010000136.1 GCA_023265835.1 Legionellales bacterium | reverse complement strand
GATGGAAACATTTTTAGATGGCAAAAAAATCTGGAAGGAAAAAGTTGACAGTCTCAACTTGAACTGACAGAGGCGCGACTGAAAAAACGGGTAACTGTCACATTAAGTTTGAACCACTACACTTAATTCTTACAGCATAGTGAATTTATATCAAAATGAGGCGGCTCATGTCAATCCTTTGAAGACTCGCCCCATTATATTTTCAAGACAACAATAAAAAATTTAATTTTTGTGGGACTAGACAATCTCTTTTTTCTTACTCTGCTTTTGTGTCTGCCCTAAATAATTCTGCTTGGTTGTTATTTTTTTCCCTATTCTTTTCTCTAAATCTTTTCTAGCATTTCCAGCTACTTCACCACCTGAGCGCGCAGCAGAGCGATTCTCTTCAAATCCTTGCGCATCTTCTTTGCGCGCGATCTCTGTGGTAGATGCTTCGCCCAGCATAGTAAAAATCAGCTCAAGGTCGGTCATATGGTCACGTAAGTTTTCACGTTCCAATCCCTTATGTTTTTTATACTCAGATGGCGTCAATCCAAAAGTTGCTTTAGAAATCTCGGCAGTTAAAATAGCATATTCTGGTTGCCCACCTACGTTGCGATTTTTCCATTCATCCGTTAGCTCCTCGCGTATTTGGATACCACGCATCCTCTTTTCAATCCATGCGTCATCGTAGCCCTTGGCCTTGTATATTTCGCGCGCACGTAATGAAGCTAGTTCTGGGTCTTCAATTTCTTGTACACGTTCATAGCCCACCTTAGCCAACCAGCGTTTGAATGGTTCTGCTTTTGGAGAGGGTATTGACTGAATGATACGAAACACTCCCTCCGTATTGGCACAGTTAAGTTGTTGCATGCCTCCTTCTGTCTCAACTAAAAGAAGGGTAACAAATTCCTCCCACCCTTTAGATAACTCTTTATCTCGACTACGCATTCTTTTTACATATTGGGAAGCATCCGCCGTATCAGTCAAAGCAGTAATTACATCAGTAATAACAAACCACCAAGCGTCCTCGTGTAATACACGGCGTATTTTTTTATCTTTAAAAACGACGATATGATCTTTGGTTTCGATTTTTTTGTTCATTATTCAGACTCCTTCATGTTCAAATATTATTTGGGTTTGATTATTCAATAGGTTAAAAGGGGGGGTACAATTTGTACCCCCCCTTTAATTAAGCATTCCCTCGCTTAAAAAAATAACAGCCTCTTCCTTCACTTCCATACTTCTTAAAAGAAAATCCGTAACTTGCTGCATAGGCTTCCTTAGACGCTCAACATCAATAATCAAATAACCTGATGTCACGTCATTATTCATTTTATGGTTGAGTAAACGCTTGAGGGCATAAGCCGAAATATCGAGGCTTTCTGCAGTGGTGATAAATGTTCTGCGGAGGTCATGGATGGTAAATTCAATACCCGATAACTTTATCACATTGAGCAGAGCTTTGCGAGGCTCTTGTAAATAACCCGTATTACTTTTCGCTGGAAAAACAAATTCTCCTTGCGTTGTTTTTCTGCGGCGCATAAATATTTCATAAATAAAATCAGACATGGGCAATGTATGGGAATCTCTATTTTTTGTATCGCGCAAAGTGAATGTCCTGGCTTTTAAGTCAACATCATTCCAGCAAAGTGATGCTGCTTCTGTACGCCTCATGCCTGTAAACAAAATTAATAAAAAATAATCTTGCCACATCTCTGCAAAATGAATGGGATATGATTCTGATAATTTCATTACGCCTGCATACCATTCAACAAGTTGATATTGTTTTATCACTGTTTTACGACGCTCAATGCGATACCAACTGCGTGCATGCGAAAGAAATTTGACTGGATTATAGGTAATAGCAGCAATGCCATCTTCTATTTGATATTGATTCATTGCAAAGTTAAAAATCGCACGCAGTAATCGCATTGCTAAATTAGAGCGCGCCCTACTATTATTTTCGCCATGCTGAGCATGGCGTTTAACAATTAAATCCTTGGTAATATTTGCTAATGGTTTACTTAACCAGTCTGGCACCACCTGTTTTAATACACGTTCATAATCAAGAATAGTCGTAGCTTTAAGTGATTTTCGGGCAGTAAGATAATCAGCAAATGCTTGTTGAAGAGTAATGTCTTTTATTTTTTGTGCTTTCTTTTCCGCAATAGGATTATGGCCTCTTGCTATTTTTCCTAATAAACTCTTTGCTTCCTTGCGCGCTTGTTCAACCGTCAGCTTTCCATATTTCCCTAATGTCATCCGGCGAACCTTATTATTGACCAGTGTTTCAACTACAAAACTTTTTACTCCACTGGCCGTAACACGCAAGGCAAATCCTTTTAATTCACCATCACGATAAAAAATCTGATCTTTCTCTACAGGTAAAGGCGCTTTATCAACGATTGTTTTTGTTAACTTCATTTATCATCCCGATTCTCATGTAGAAGCCATGTAGAAAGATTATTTAATTCTTATTAGTAGGCAGTAGGACGAATTCTATATGCTAATATACTGTAATTACAAGATATTATTGAATGGTGAGTGCTTAGTAGAAACAGGTAAAAGGCATTAAAGTGATATTTAAAGGACTGAAAATCCCTGTGTCGGTGGTTCGATTCCACCTCTGGCCATAGAACAGTCAAGTAGTTACACCTCTTTTCTTGCAATCCCATATTTCTGTGTCGAACGTGTGTCGAATAACGCGTAGCGCGCAAAGGACAGGGGAAGCGAGGCGGGTTTAGAACCATAGTGGTTTTTCAAAAAGGATACAGAACTATTTTTGTTTACGGATTTCCAAAAAATCAGCGCGATAACATAAGTGAACAAGAAGAAGATGGATTAAAAAAATTAGCTCAGGGACTGTTAAATGCATCTGATAATGAGTTGAAGGAAATGATTATCAATGGTGATTTATACGAGGTGAACCATGATTAAGGCAAAAAAAAAGAAACATCCAAGCATACTCGAAGTTGTACATGAAACGGCAAAGGGCATGTATGACGCGCACATCATCGATGTAACCACTATGAGGGAGTTTGATGAATTATGCTTGCCACCCGTAAAAGACCTTTCAGCTAATGAGATTAAAAAAATCCGTTTACGTGAGAAGGTAAGTCAGCCTGTTTTCGCCAAATTTTTAAATACAACTCTATCTACAGTTCGACAATGGGAGCAAGGCGACAAACATCCAAGAGGAACATCTTTGAGATTGCTGAATTTAGTAGCAGAAAAAGGGCTTGTAGTTCTCTTATCTAATCTGGAATAGTTCAGACTTGATGTGACACTTATAAAGAAGTAAGGTTACCCGTTTTGAAGAGTCGCAAAACTTTAATCAAAACATAAGAGGTAACCTTAGATGCTACATACTAATGAAAGAA
>JAHFSI010000076.1 GCA_023265835.1 Legionellales bacterium | reverse complement strand
AGCGCGGAATACTAAACTGTCTCGCGGGGGAACCACTGGCCTGGGTCTTTAGTAAATTGGCGGGACGCTCTGATTAGGATTAGGTCGTTGATTTTATTGACGGCTATACCGAATGCTTACGAAATATCCGAATAAGTTTGTGAAAATATATGGAAAAACATAAAGGTATCCTTTGCAGTTTCTATAGACATTCTTTTCAGAATTTCTAATTGAAAATGAGGAAAGTGCGCAATACCATTACGAGCATGAAAAGTTTCTTTTGTTGAGAGATAGTTATCAACAAAGTTTTTACTTCTTTGCATTTCAAAAAAAGGAGTGGTCGATAATGATGGATCTGTCGTATCAAAATCAAAATCAAGATCACATGCCTCATATCGAATCTTTTTTTCTTTAAAGCAGCGTAGAAGATTGGCATTGACTCTAGCGCTTCGCTGTTCTGCAATGCTGCTTTGGATTACATCTAAATTTTCAATGGATTCTGTAGTTATTCCATGAGTTTTAAACCAGATTGACATAAATGTTTCATGATGCTTAGGGTTTTCTATATCTAAATTATTTGCCTCATATAAACTTTGAGCTGCATCATAAGTTTCATTGGGGGTATCCAGCTCTTGTAACATGCCATCGAATCCCACATTTTTTGGAACTTCATCTTTGAAATATCTAATACTTGGAATAAGTCGTTTCAAAATTTTCGCCGTCGCTATATCTGAATGGAGTGCTCCAAATAAAATTTTCAAGCCCTGGACAGACGGGCTTTGGCTTGAATGAACCAATCTAATAGCTAGTCTGGTTGAGGTTATTTTTTGTATAATTTTTCTTAACATATCGTGTTTTATTTTCCTAATTAAGCAAAGGCTATTAACCGAAAGGGTGATTGCGAGCGCAATTATAACAGATAATATAATACCGTCAATTAAATGATCTTGGCTGGTTAAAGCAAAATATGTAGCTTTTTAATTCGACTCATTTCTTTAGCTTCCAGCCCCGCTTCTTTAGCAAAAAGCGGCCACATTTTGATGGCTTCTCGTACTTGTGCTATGAGTTGTTTTACTTCGCCAACTCCGAATCTGTCTGCAACTTTTAAAATGTCAGCTTTAGTCACATTTTTATATTTTCCATTTACCGACATTAAATGTTGATTTGTCCATTCGCCATGAGGGTTATGTGCAAATGTAACATCGTATGCAGGCGCCAATTCCCAACTGCAATATAATTCCTTGACCATTTTATTATTTTGTCCTATAACCCAAGCAAACCGCAATTGTAGGCGACTGGCGAAGATATGCAATTATTTTTTATTGATGAGTCAGGGACTATCCCTCCAAAAAACAAGAACGATGGTATTGAGTATTTCACCCTTGGTGGAATAGTGATACCAGAAGATCTTTGGCATGAATTGGACAAAGAATTGGCTGCATTAAAGACCCGATTTGATATAAATGGTGAAATCAAATGGCGATATTTTTCACCACAAAAGCCAGGGGCAACGCCACATTCTCTTTCTCATCTTAATGGACTGCAAAAAGAAGAACTACGACTATGTATCTATCAGCTTATAACAAAATTTAAATCAATTCGTTTGATATGTGCTCTGGTTGATGTTCAGATAGCTTATAAATTGGATTATGTTCTAAATGATAATGACCTGTATTGGTATGCATACAAACAAATGACAGAGAGATTTCAATATTATCTCCAAGACCTATCCCGCATCGTAGGTAGCAAGATCAATGGCATTATAGTTTGCGACAACCGCCAGCCCAAAGACGACTATCAATTACGCCACTTGCATCAAAAGCTTCTAACAGGATCTAAAAAACATTTCTCTGTTTATGGAAATTTGATTGAAGGGGTCTTTATTGCCCCTTCACATTTAAGCGTTGGTATTCAATTTGCTGATATGGTGGCTGGAGCAGTGTATCGTAACTTTGCCAGAAAAGATGCTAGATATTTTGATTTAATAAAAACTTCATTTAGAAAAGGCGCCGTTGGTCAGATTGAGGGCTATGGATTGGTACGATGGCCAAAGAGAGGCTAAAAAAAACGACGCCGTGTCGGGAAAGACACCCGTACCTGCTAGTATCGACGCAGTCACGGCGTAGTAGTAATATAGCACAAGATTAAGAGGATAGTAAATTTTTAATTTGGCTTTTCACCTAATTCAAAAAGAAAATCACAATAAATCAACAAAGTTGGCCAAAATGCTCTAAAAACATTTTTATCTCCGCTCCCTTGTCTAATCAACAGGTAAAATAACTTATTCTCAATTGAGCACCCCCCTAAAGAGTTACTTCCGTACTATACTCAACAATAGCTTACCTACCGCAGCCTAGAATAAGCACCAGAGGTCCTTCTCGATAAAAAAGAAAAGAGCCAGGCTCTAACGAAAGGAAAGCCAAAAGAACACACGCTTGTAATGTAATGGAGTCATAATGATAATAGGGTCTGGTAATGGGTGACCCAAGAGGTTTAAGTAGAGCGCTTAACCAAGCTCAGCCAAGATTTCTTCCGCTACATCTGCATTAGTATAAACTTCTTGTACATCATCTAAATCTTCCAGCATATCTACTAAGCGCATGAGTTTTTCCGCGGCTTCTTTATCGGAAATGGTGACTTGCAACGTGGCTATCATCGTGACTTCAGCGTGGGCGGGTTGTAGTCCGGCTGTTAACATGATTTTTTTCAAATGCAAAAAAGCTTCTGGTTTCACCGTGACTTCTATGCTTTTGTCATTATTCACGATGACATCTTCTGCGCTGGCTTCCAAAGCAAGCTCCATCACGCGTTCTTCATCTGCGCCGGGTGCAAAGGTAATTTGGCCCATCTCATTAAATAGATAAGCAACTGAGCCGTCCGTTCCTAAATTTCCGCCGCATTTTGTAAAAGCATGACGTACATCAGCCACCGTGCGATTACGATTGTTAGTCATGCAGTCCACAATAATGGCCACGCCTTGAGGGCCGTAGCCTTCATAACGCACTTCATCCACTAGCTCGCCTTCCATGCCGCCGGCGCCCCGTTTGGCTGCACGATCAATCACATCTCGTGACATATTCGCATCCAATGCGGCGTCGATAGCAGATCGTAAACGCGGATTAGAGTCTGGATCACCACCGCCTAATTTAGCTGCTACAGTTATTTCACGGATTAATTTAGTATAAAGTTTTCCGCGTTTAGCATCTTGCTTTGCTTTGTGACGTTTGATGTTTGCCCATTTACTATGACCAGCCATGTAGCGCTCCTATTTTTCTTCGCTTTTTTTAGTGATCCGAATACCAAGTTCGATTAACTGTGCTGTTTCAACAGGGGATGGCGCATCTGTTAACGGACAGGTTGCCGTTTGAGTCTTGGGGAAAGCAATGACATCACGAATAGAAGTGGAACCTGTCATTAACATCGCCAATCGATCTAAACCAAATGCGATACCACCGTGCGGCGGACAACCAAAAGTGAGTGCCGTGAGCAAATGGCCGAATTTTTCTTGCGCTGCTTCTTCTGAAATACCTAACAAACGAAAAACAGCCATTTGTATTTCAGAGGAATTAATGCGAATAGAACCGCCGCCGATTTCACTGCCATTTAATACCATATCGTAAGCTCGCGCTAAAACTTGAGTGGGATCTTGGATCAATTCACTGAGGTCTTTTATTTGAGGAGCAGTGAAAGGATGGTGGCAGGCAGCCAAACGCCCCTCTCCTGTTTCAAACATAGGAAAATCAACCACCCATAATGGACGCCAACCTTCTGTGACTAAACCACGATCTTGGCCTACACGCAAACGTAGCGCACCCAGTGCATCATTCACAATGGCACTTTTATCTGCGCCAAAGAAAATAATATCACCTACTTTGGCCTGCGTACGCTCGATAATAGATTTCACGACCGTTTCAGGAATAAATTTTAAAATAGGTGATTGCAAGCCATCGGCATTATATTTTATGTAAGCCAGTCCTTTTGCCCCAAATATACTGACATACTGCGTGTAATCATCAATTTCTTTTCGGCTAATTCCCGCTCCACCCGGTACACATAATGCTGCGACACGGCCATGAGGATCATTAGCGGGGCCTGAAAAGACTTTAAACTCCACTTCTTTTAATAAATCAGCAATGTCTACGAGTTCTAATGCAATACGCAAATCAGGTTTATCAGAACCATAACGTGACATAGCTTCCGCATACGACAGACGTGGAAAAGGATTGGGCAGTGATACGTTCAATAATGTTTTGAATAAACCACGTATCATTTCTTCCATCAGCTGCTGAATTTCGATTTCTGATAAAAAAGAAGTTTCAATATCTAATTGGGTAAATTCAGGTTGACGGTCCGCACGCAAATCTTCATCACGAAAACAACGTACAATTTGATAATACTTGTCCATGCCTGCCATCATTAATAACTGCTTAAATTGTTGGGGTGATTGAGGCAAAGCAAAAAATGAACCGGGCTTAGTGCGGCTTGGCACTAAATAATCGCGCGCGCCTTCGGGCGTTGCTTTAGTGAGAAAAGGAGTTTCAATGTCTATGAAACCCTGATCATCTAAAAAACGACGTAAATAACGTGTGATACTCGCGCGAAATGTCATGCGAGACAACATCTCAGGACGCCGCAAATCTAAATAACGATAATGCAAGCGGGTTTCTTCACCCACATCATGATATTCATCAATAGGGAAAGGCAGAGGAGCCGAACGATTTAAAATAATGAGCTCTACACAATCTACTTCAACTTCACCGGTGGCCAAATCAGGATTGACTGTGCCTTCTGGGCGGCGGCGTACGCGGCCTTTGACTTGCACCACAAATTCATTGCGTAATGACTCTGCCAATTTAAAAACTTCAGGACGTGAAGGAGAAATAACGACTTGCACCAGCCCTTCACGATCACGCAAATCAATAAAAATAACTCCGCCGTGATCACGACGTCGATGCACCCACCCGACTAATTGGATTTCTTGATCTAATTCTTTTGTTGTAGTTTGACCACAATAATGGCTACGCATAATGTTACCTTTTTTAATTATTTAATGAATGGCGTAATAGCAGGAGGGACCACAGTGTTGTTATTGTCAGGCTGCATAACACCGAGTGAAATAACAAATTTTAGCGCTTGGTCTATACTCATTTCTAATTCAATGACATCTTTTCGCGGCACCATCATAAGAAATCCAGATGTTGGATTGGGGGTCGTCGGAATAAATATACTGACCATGGGCCCGTTATTAAATGTTTTAGTCACTTCAGGGGCGCCATCACCGGTTTGAAAAGCAATGCTCCACATACCTACACGCGGATATTCGACCAATAACACTTTACGAAAAGATTGGCCACCCGGCGTAAACAAGGTATGCAGCACTTTTTGTACGCTAGAATAAATGGTACGGACCAGAGGAATATGGCCAATGATCGCATCACCCAAAAGTACTAATCGTCTGCCCACAAAATTGGCCACAACAATGCCAGTCAATAAAATCACTAGCAGAGTAATGACAACACCTATGCCAGGAATATGGAACCCTAGAATGGCGTCCGGCTGATAGCGTTGCGGCAATAACAATAAAGTATTGCTTAATATGTTGACTAAAAAATTGATGACTAAAATAGTGACCCAAATAGGCAGCCAAAATAATAAGCCTGAAATAAAATAACGTCTCAACAATGACATCATAGTTAGGTTCCCGCCGTATCGTTGGTTTTAGTATCTTTGGTTGTTTTGCTCTCTGTACTGGTTTTGCTATCGGTTGCCGCAGGTTTGGTATCACTATCGCCAGTGCCGGCAGCTTCTTCTTTCTTTGCCGGGGCATCAGCAGGCTTACCTTTATTACGGAAATCGGTGGCATACCATCCCGTGCCTTTTAATTGAAAGCCCGCGGCGGAAATCAATTTTTGCAAGCTTGGCTTGCCGCAAACGGGACATTCGGTCAATGGTGCATCTGTCATCTTTTCAAATGATTCCAGTCTATGGCCGCACTGGCCGCATTGGTATTCATAGATTGGCATGTTTCTCTCTCACAATAATTCACGAAAATCGCTTATTTTAACAAGGTACTGGGCGCTGGGATAGGACAAAATGGCATTCCGTTTAAGCGATTTCGATCTGTTACGGTATTGTAATTAATTTCTCTATTTAAATCAAATGGTTGCAAATCATGTATTTTATTTCTAGCCAAACCACAAAATTAAAAAAGGTAGCTATACTAAATTTATATCATTTGAAGTCGTTACGAAATACTGATTCAAGGGGAGATACCATGTTTAATAACCCAAAAAAGAAATTACCACCTGATGCACCGCCGAAGGCCGCTGAAGAAAAGAAAGAATGGAAAAGCGGTACTTATAGTAAGGTATTACATGCAATCAATCCTAAAGCCTCCGTGACAACAGCCGATTTATTATTTAAAAAAACACAGGCTAAAGAAGTAAGCACAACGGCAACGAATGAAAATAAAACAACGGCCCGTCCTGATGCATCGAGAAAGAAATAATAGTTAAGAGGAGAAACAGAGCATGTCAAGCCCACGAGAATTAATAGTTCGCACACAACAAGATGAAAAAACTGCTGCACTTCCTCAAGCAGTCAAAACTAAGATAGAGCAACTGTCGGATACAAAGATATTTGCAGAAAAAAAGTCCAGAAGTATCAAAGAGGAGGAAGATCTTTTTATTCATTACAAACGACGTATTGATATTCTTGCAGAAGGTGTGGAATTAATATTAGAGACAGATCAAAGATTTCTAGCTCTTAAACCAAAAGAGAAACAAGCTATTAGAAAAAATATTGAAAAAATTAAAGATGATCAGCTAAAAAAATTAACCAAGTTAAAAAAAGATCATGATGAAAAAAGAAAGACTGCATTGGAAGAGTTAGAAGAAAAAAAACCTGCGTCTAAACTAGGGTTCGCTGAGTACAAAGAAAGTAAACCAGAAGCCGCATATAATGAAGAGAAAGCAACTATCGAAGCGGACCCAGGTCCTCTCGCTGATTATCAAAAAGTACTTGTCGATTATCTGCGAGACACTGAAAAATCGTTAGAAAAATTTATTCCTAAAAAAGAAATCCACCATGCTTTGAGTAGAGCAGAAGAATATGCCCTTTTGAAAAAAGGAAGAGATTCACTTTGTACTGTGACAAAAACAACGACAAAAGCAGGTGCCCAAAGATGGATGATTCAAATAGAAGTGCCTCAGGATCCATTTTCAGAAGAACAGAAAAAAATATTTTTAGATATCGTAAACACAGTTAAACAAAGACAGACGGAACAATATTTACCGTTATGGTTTAGAACCATGCCTCGCAGTGAAAGAGCATTATTTTTAAAAACGCTAGAAGGTGTGGAAAGTACAAAGGATGTTTCAGAAAGAATACGATCCATTTCAAGCAAACTGCGGTCTATTCCTGGGTTAGCTAATTTTTCTAAACATACTTTTATAATCATGGATGAGAATGGAACGATACTGACAGAAGTCACTCGGTTACGTTCAAGCATGATTTCCTCCAGGGACATTCAAAAAAGAGAAAAACAACTGACAGCGGGGCAATTCAAAGGATTATTCATGACGAAAAAAGCAAAAGAGAAAAACAAAAAACTCAAAGAAGAGTTTGCCCAATTACGCTCTGATATCACTCGGCATAATATAGAACAGGTCATAGATACTCTAAAAGAGGAGCAAATTAAAGCTATATCCGAATTAAAAATAAGCTCTAACTATTCTAATCCTTTTGCGGATGATGTAATTACTATACCTATATTAATGCAGACATTAATTACACCTGCTAATTTTGCTGGGCCAGACAGAGGCTTACTGCAGGACAAAGACAAAGTTATTGCTGCATTAAAAGATGAATATAAAGAACCTAAAGAAATAATAATTGAAGGTAAACGACTTAGAGTGAAATATGAAATCATTTCCACGAACCATCCTCTCAACCCATGGCGTTTTCTGACCCCAACGGGACGAGTGACAGCGCAAGCTACCCCAGAAACACCTGAAGAAAAGAAAATTAATGATGCCGTAGAAGGGCAAAATGTAGCAGAAGCAAATCGCCTCATTACGATTGCAAGAGACTATGTCGATCGTTATGGCGATGAGGGGGGGAAGTTAACTAAAGTTGCAGACGCAATACAATCCGCGCTAAAACAATCGTCATGGACTGACGATCGAGAACTATACCTAAGCGCCTTGGAAGAATTAGCTGTGAGCTTAATGCATGGTATTTCATATGGTTCTTGCGTGAGCGGCAAAGATCGCAAAGGGATAGAAACCATGTATGCTGATGCGATGCACGCTTATTTAAATCTCTACGGATCTATACCGCCTACAGCAAACCCAACAGATGACATAGAGAAATTAGATAGAGAAAAATTTGTAGAGTTATTTACAGAGATCTATATGACACGCCATCAGCACGAAAATGCAGGACAAAATGCCCCTGGGGCAGACGGCCTTAAAACACCACAAGGTTATTTACCCAAGGACATCAGAGAGGCTATTCTAACAGCAAGCCACAATCCCCTCATCCATAAAACATGTGATCTCCTAGCAACGAGCAATGAACCTCACAACATCAAACCTCATGGTAAGCCTGCTCAAAGAAAAAAAGAAGCTCCTGTAGCAGAACAGGAACTGCAATCAAGAAATCTTGAAGTTGCAGAACTTTTATTAGGAGAATCTTCAAATGAATTTAAAAATGAGGTCAATAGAGAACAGCTAAAGGTGAAGCCGGCTTCACCTGTGACAAAATCATCATCAAGGATTTTAAGCGATCTTCAAGATGCCGGATTGTTAGAAAGCACTCGACCCGAACGGCCCGAACCTTCAAATGCAGAAAAAGAGCTTATTAAGAAAATCAGAGCAATTCTTCCAACACATTATTCAAGAATTAAAAATGCCCATGGTATTAACCAATTAATCCATGCAATTGATAAAAGAGATCCGTCATTATCATTAGCAGACCTTAAAGATATATGTGAAAAAAGGCCTAAAACAAGCAAAAAACGTTCACGTCTTGATCAAAAAATATATGACGTAATTATATCGTTAGCGCAGGATTCTTCGTTAGGATCCCCTGGAGAAGCCGAGTTACGTACGTTGGAAATCCTGGCTGAAATTAAAAAGAACCTTCTTCTGTATCAAAAACAATTTCCTCATGATACACATATTAAAAAATTAATGGATGGTATAAATGGTGGGGACAACTTAGAAATGCTTGCGACAAAGTGCGCAAACAAGGCTAGCGATAACCCTATTTATGACATCATTATAAAGCTATCAACGGCCAATACTGCGTTATCAGCGAGTTATAAAAACGAACATCACGGTTCTATCGATGCATTTACTCAAATGACAGCAGAGGACGAACCGACAAATTTACTAAATGAACTACGTGCTATTTCCACTAAACCAGCTTCAGTAACACATAAAGGTCCTCGCACATTGAGAACGTAGAAAACGTCGGCGTGTTTTGCATCAACAACTCATGAATACTATGATGTATTCATAGACTTTTGCCTGACAGTGCGTTAGATTGGACATTCAATACAATATCAAACGCAGAAATTTAATTTATGGCTAACATTTTAATTCTTTATTACAGTCGTTACGGTGCAGTCAAACAAATGGCACAGTATATCGCGCGCGGCGTGGAATCTGTGCCTAATGTTGAAGCACGTCTTCGCACAGTGCCTGCTGTGTCTCCTGTGTCGGAAGCTACCGAACCATCTGTTCCTGACGGCGGCGCTCCTTATGTCACACTAGATGATCTCAAAGAATGCGATGGGCTTGCTCTTGGGAGTCCAACCCGTTTTGGCAATATGGCAGCGCCTTTAAAATATTTTTTGGATACTACCAGTAGTTTGTGGTTATCAGGCAGTTTAGTCAATAAACCCGCCGCTGTTTTTAGCTCGACCTCTAGTTTGCACGGCGGACAAGAAACGACATTGATGAGCATGATGGTACCGTTAATACATTTAGGTTTTGTATTGATTGGTATTCCATATACAGAACCTGATTTGAATACGACTACCAGTGGCGGCACACCTTATGGTGCGACACATTTTGCGGGGCCCAATGGAAAAAACCCGGTGAATGCAGAAGAACAGCGTTTATGTTTTGCGTTGGGGAAAAGAGTAGCAACGATTGCAGTGCAGTTGAAAAAATGATTCAGCACGGTTTCAGTTTATTAGAAATATTAATTACCCTAACCATCATAGTCATAATAGCTGGCTTTTGTTTTCCAATTTATTCTCAACACATCGTTGACGAAAGACGCCTAGAAGCTAAAATTGCACTTGAAAAACTAGCGGCTGATTTAGAAAAATATTATAGCATCCATAACACCTATCAAGGTGCTACGTTAGAAAACTTGGATTTTCCGCCTAACATTGCCAACAATCAATATCACTTAGCTATCACAACGTTGACTGAAACCACCTTTTCATTAACTGCTGCGCCAATACAACAGGAGGCGCTATGCGGAACATTACTCGTGGATTCAACAGGCAGAAAAGGAATAACTGGTACAGGAAAATTGTCTGATTGTTGGTAAATACCCATTTAACAACAAATTTGTCGCGCTCCATCTTGCAAAATATCTCCCTCTTGCTCAGGAACTATTTCTCTTACACGCCCAGATTGATTTAACACAATGGCCCAGCTTGGATTTTTGGCATGCGGCAAGCAATACAAAAATGTGCCATTTTCTGCTTTTAATGACCCCGAAGGCAAAAAATCCAATTGAGTTTGATTGGCTGGAAAAGCGTGCCAATATAATTGGCCTTTATTTTCAGCATTTAGAAAAACATGAATCATTTTATTGTTTGCTAACATGATGTACCCATTGCTCCATTGACCCATACAGGTTATTTGATTTGAGCTTGGGCATAATGTAACGCTTGTTCCTTGTGTGATGGCTTCTTGGCGAGTTAAATAAATAGCACGTACCAACTGCAATCTCATCATATCAAGCGATGATCGCAGGACTATTGATTGCTGCGAAGGAACTATCATCATTAAAAAAATCAAACTAATGAAAAAAGTCACCATAAGTTCAAGCAAAGAAAATCCTTTATAAA
>JAHFSI010000075.1 GCA_023265835.1 Legionellales bacterium | reverse complement strand
GATTAAATTGACGTATGTCAGCAGGAGGCGTCCAAGTAGGGTTCACTTTTTTTCTAAGGACCGCAGTATTTCGAATAGGAATTGTTTTGCCTATTTTTCCAATCCCAATAGGAAAGGTCATCACATTGTTGCTGCCTTTCGGATAATAATACATACGCATTTCAGCCAGATTAATTACGATTCCTTTGCGCGGCAAAGAAGGCAAAAGAAATTCAGTTGGAATTTTGACATAATCGCGGTTAGCAATAGAAAAATCTGTGCTGCCAGGATTGGCATTGACGATAGCATTCAATCCTAAATTATAGCGTTGCGCAAGAGTCGTGGGCGTATCAGCAGGCGGTGCATCAGTCGATTGCATATAACCAATTAATGTATTCCCTACAGGTGGAACTACAAAACTGCTAGCGAAGACGGGCTGTAAGAGAGTAGCAAATAAAGTTATTATAATAATTAAGCCTGCGTGTTTTCTTGACATGATCTTGTTCCTAACCAACTAAAAATCTTGAGTGATTTAACCAATTTCGATCAGGATAATATACAAAAACCAGCGTATTGTCTTTAATCGTATTAATCAGCGGATGAACCGTTTTTTCATCGACGGCAAAGCAACCCCAACTACGTCCTAATGCCCCGCCATATCTATTATGATTTGCATACCAGGCGCCGTGAAAAACAATATCACGTCGATAAGCCATATCATTAATGCCTTTTTCTAATCCTAATCATCGTAACGAATAACGATTGCCTCCCACATAAGGTGAGCCAGTGGTGAGAAACACGCCTAAGCTGGATTTTAAGCTGCCTCGTTGATTAGAGAAAGAGGTTGCAATTGTAGAACCGCTGTTCCTGCCGTGAGTGACCCAGGTATTGAATAATACGCGCGCATGCTTTAAATCAACCACCCATAATCTGGGTTCATTAGAGGGTTTGGTGTAATCCACAATGGTGAGTAATTGCTTATTGTCCATGCCGCGTGCATGGGCATGTAAGTAAGCGATCAAGCTCAGTTTTAAAACGTTATTATTGATGTTGCTAGCTTGAGATTGGATTTTAATCATCTCTTCGTTCAACCAGTTTTCTGTGCCTACGGGTGCTGTGGGCGATGACAGCAAGAAATCAAAAGGCCCCCAGCCTGCCATGCAAAGAACAATGAGTGTTGCTAGGATGTATTTTATTTTCATGAAGCCCTGTCTTTAAAAATTTAATCGATCGGAAACGTTTGATTTGTTTAAAATAAAATCAGAGGCCCGCTATTATTACTCAGGTAGCACCCTTGTGTCAAATCACTATGATTACATTTTAATCAAAAACAGCATGTCATAAAATGTAATAAACAGTCTGAGTTGCCAGAAAGTTCAACTGAAAACCTAGCAGTTACCCTAGGAAAGAGGTATAGTTTCAGCAGAAAATTCTCCCCCTTTTTTGCCAACTACTTTTTAAATGAGGCGTGCATGAATACAGCAGATAAAATCCGCGTGGCAGTTTTGTATGGCGGCCGCTCAGGCGAGCATGAAGTGTCACTGATGTCTGCTACCAATGTGATTCAGCATTTAGATCGCTCTCGCTTTGAGGTGGTGCCCATAGGCATAGACAAACAAGGCGGTTGGTTTTTAGGCGATGATATTTTAAAAAAAGAATTAAGTTCACCTGCACTGCTACGGTTACAGCAAGAGTCCGAACGCCTATTATTTAATCCCGATTTAATTGGTAAGGCGCTGCAGCCTGTTCCTGCAAACCATCTGATAAACAGTGCCGGCCGTATTTTCGATGTTGTTTTTCCGGTGATACACGGGTCATTGTGCGAAGATGGTACGGTACAGGGGCTGCTTGAATTGGCGGAGGTGCCCTATGTTGGTTGCGGCGTGCTCTCATCTGCATTGGGCATGGACAAAGATGTCTCCAAACGATTGATTAAAAGTGCCGGCATTCAAGTGCCGCCTTATTTGGTCATTAAAAGCGGACAATGGGAAAAAAATCCACAGCAATTTTGTGAGTTAGTGTCAGAAAATTTACGTTATCCTGTTTTTGTGAAACCCGCCAATACCGGTTCTAGCGTAGGCGTAGAAAAAATAAAAGAGCCTGCTCATTTAGCAGCTGCTATTCATGCGGCGTTCAGGTATGACACCAAAGTGGTCGTTGAGCAAGGCATTGATGCTATCGAAATTGAAGTGGCTGTGTTAGAACCACTTGAAACAGGCCATGCGCCTATTGTAAGTGTGCCAGGCGAAGTCAGACCAACGAATGCACATGAATTTTATTCCTATGCCTCAAAATATCTTGATGAACATGGAGCGGAATTGATTATTCCTGCGCCTATCTCCGCCGAGTTAACTGAAAAAATAGTTCAATGCGCTAAAACTATTTTTTTAGCATTAGAATGCGAAGGCATGGCGAGAGTCGATCTTTTTCTAGAGCGCGGAACCAATGAAATTTATTTTAATGAAATTAATTCTCTGCCGGGGTTTACTAAGATTAGCATGTATCCCAAATTAATGGCCGCATCGGGAATAACTTATTCTGAATTGCTGACGCAGTTAGTCATGCTGGCCATGAATAGACATGCAAAAAAAGCGAAACTGAGCAGAGAGTTTTTATCGACTTAACCGCAAAAACAAATGGAGTTAAACAAATTTTGACAGGAGGTTATTTATAGAATAATTAAGAGTTATCAGAAATATGCTTCGATTGCTATTTTTCTTATTGTTTTTATCCTGTACCACGCTAAGCCAGGCGCAAACAATTCCGCGCACCCTTTCTTTAAATGATGCCATTTTATTGGCAGTGCGAGAAAGCCCCGGCGTACAACTGCAGCAATTAGCTGATATCCAAAAAAAATATGCTTTAGAGCTGGAGCAATGGAACTTTAAACCTCATTACGAAATCAAAGCCAACAAGACCACCTCACAAAGTTATTCTGCTACTCAATCAGGCATGGTGACGCAAAACTCAAGCGGCATCACTCCTGAAGTTTCTTTAAATACGCCATTTGGCACTAATATTAGTGTCGCTGCGAACAATGACATCAATAAAAATTACCACCCTTATCTATCCATATCAGTCACGCAACCTTTGATTAGAGGTTTTGGACGTCCCATTGTTGAAGCAGCGCTGCAAAGTGCAATGGAAGATGTCAGAATCAGTCAGTTAGAAAATGAAGAGACATTACGCACGACAGTGACCACTGTAATTGATAATTATCTTGATGTGGTTTCTGCAGAAAAAACCTTAGAAATCGATAAAAATGATTTAGAGCGCTCGCAAAAATCAGTGGGGCAGACAAAATTATTTATTAAAGCAGGCCGTAAACCCGGCGTGGAATTGGTCACTGTGCAAGCAGCCGTTGCCAATGCGCAAGCAAAAATTGAAAGTGATCATAATGGGCTAGCGCAAGCCCATGCAAAGTTATTGCAGGCAATTGGGTTAGATCCGAATGCGAATGTGATATTCACGGACATTTCCGTGCCAAATTTAATAAAAAAATACTCCATTCCCTCGCTGGTTGATACTAAAAAATTAGTCATTAGCCATGATGTTTCCTATCAGAGAGAGCTGATAACTTATGAAGGCTCTCTTAAACGCGGGCTTGCCAAGGCAGAAAATAATATGCTATGGAAATTAGACCTGACAGCGTCGGCCGCGACAGGAAGCGATAGTAATAATAGCGGCCAAAATGCGGGACTGAATAGTATCGTGAATGGTGTAAATCGCACGGACAGTGTCGCATTAAATTTAACGATTCCTATTGATGATCAATCAGCAAAAATCGCCCTAGAAAATGCAAAAATAGCATTGCACGAAGCTGCAATTGGCTTAAAACAGGATAAATGGAACCGTGAAACAGCGGCCATTGATAGTTGGAACAATGTCTTTAGCGCTGAGCGTTCATTAAAATTATCTGAACATGCGGAATCATTGCAAAAGCAGGTCTATACTATCAGCGAACAAAAATACAGCTATGGCTTGATTGATAGCATAGAATTACAATCCACGCGGCAAAGTTACGTATTAACACAACAGCAATTTTTAACTCAGCAAATTACTTATCTCAGGGCGCTCGTTACTTTAGATCGAATGATTGGGCGTACTTTGCAGACATGGAACATACAGGTGGAACCACGATGAATCGTTTATTAATAATTTTTTTGACACTCCTAATTGGAACTCTAAATGGATGTAGCAGTAAAGACAAAAATTCTGCCGCATCAAAAAAAAATGAAATGATAACTGTTACTCGCAACCCGTTGCTTACGCATTTATTGTATGCAGGCACTGTGCAGCCTTTAAAAGTCGTTGTCGTTACAACGCCTGTCGAAGGGGTAGTTGAAGATATGCTATTTCATTATGGAGACATGGTAAAAGCACAGCAGCCTTTATTTATTATCACATCCAGCAAGTTTCAATCAGATTATAAAAATACATTAATGCAATATGTCAAATCAAAAACCGATTTCACCAACAATGAAAGTCAATTTAAAGAAGCAGAATTTTTACATAAAAACCAGCTGATATCGGATGATGATTACAAAGGCAGAAAAACAAATTATTTTACTGCCCAGCTTGGATTGATTCAGGCCAAAGATGCACTAGCCAACATGATGAAGCAATTGGACATCAAACAATTTAATTTTGAAGACCTTTCAGTGTCGGACATTGATAAAATCAGCGCATTGCTGCATCAACAAGAAGGCTCACAAAAAATTCATATTGTTTCTCCCGCTGCGGGTGTTGTATTGCTGGCAATTAAAGAAGAGAATGATATGGTCTTGAAGATTAATAAAGGCTCTCAAATCAAACAAGGCGATATGTTGGCAATGATTGGTGATTTGAGCGGCCTCACTGTTCACATTAATGTGAATGAATTTAATATTAATCAATTAAAAGTCGGCCAAAAAGTCAAAGTAACAGGCACTGCCTTCCCTCAATTTACCCTGGAAGGCCACATTTCAGGAATTGATCGTCAAGCCCAGACTGTTTCAGGAGGTATTCCTGTCTTTGCCGTTGAGATCAAAGTCCCTCAATTAACAGCCACGCAGCAAGCCATCATTCATGTAGGCATGAGCGCAAAAGTTCAAATTGATATTGAAGGAGAACATGTTATATCAGTGCCTTTTGCGGCAGTCTATGCAAAAAACAATGTTCCTTATGTGAAGATGCAAGATCGTGATAGCCATAAAATAATTGAGGTCCAGGTTAAAACGGGTGTCACTACAGAAGATAAGATAGTCATCGAATCGCCGCTTCAAGCAGGAGATAAAATTGTCCTTGCTCATTGACTTACAAAATATTACCAAGGTCTATCGCTCCGGCGAAAGTGAATTTCATGCTTTGAAAGGAATTAGCTTTCAATTATTTCGTGGTGAAATGCTGGCGATTGTGGGTGCATCTGGATCAGGAAAATCAACCATGATGAATATTATGGGATTTTTAGACCATTGCAGCACAGGAAATTATTTTTTTTCAGGGCATAACGTTTCACGTCTGACTGACAAAGAATTAGCTGTCACCCGCAATCAAAAAATTGGCTTTGTTTTTCAGTCCTTTTTTTTATTGCCGCGATTAAATGCGTTACAAAATGTCATGTTGCCGCTTTTTTATCGCGAAGAACCCGAAGCCCTTGCGCGCAACAAAGCGTTAGCTATTTTAAAAAAAGTAGGAATGGAAAAATTGATAGACCACAGGCCCAATCAATTGTCCGGCGGCCAGCAGCAACGCGTCGCCATCGCCCGTGCCCTTGTGGGAGAGCCCGATGTGATTTTTGCCGATGAACCAACAGGCTCGCTGGATTCCAAAACCGGTGAAGAAGTGATGAAGTTATTTTTGCATCTTAACCAAGAAGAAGGCAGGACCATCGTGATTGTAACGCATGACAAAGGAGTCAGCCATCTTTGCCAGCGTGTTGTTGCATTAAAAGATGGGCTAATCGTATGCGATTAATAAATCATGTCCAAGAAGGTCTGGCAAATTTACTTTCCTCTAAGCTGCGTTCAATATTAGCGTTATTAGGTATTTTAGTCGGCACCGCATCGGTTGTAGCGATGGTATTAGGCGGTGAGTTGGTAACTAACGAAGCATTAAAACAATTCAAGACGCTGGGGACAGATTTATTAGCGGTATCTGTAAATGACTCAGACCAAGGCAGCACAAGCGGCATGTTAAATAATTTAACTTTGCCTGACATATATGCTTTACAAACAATTGATCGCTCGATTGTGGAAGCTGCGCCGTATGCCCAGCTTTACAATTCTTCGCAGTTTAATGGCCATGAATTAAATACGAGTATTCTAGGGGTGACAGAGAGTTTTGCACACCTTGTGCATTTAGGATTGGCGAGCGGACGTTTTATTTCGACATTAGATGGCTATGAATTTTTTTGTGTGATTGGAGCCAAAGTGAATTCGCAAATAAAACGACTGACTTATTTGGATGCGGTAGGCCAACAAATTCAAGTGGGAAAAAATATTTTTACTATTGTAGGCATTGCAAAACCATGGCCTGAAAATAGTTTTGTTTATGCGGATATCGACTCTACTGTGATGGTTCCCATTTTAACTTCAACTTCTTTAAGTAAATATGCTGCCATCAACAATATTATTTTACGCCTCACACCCGATGCGAACATTGAACAAGTTCAAACGAACATCACAAACTATATTAATCAACATGTAGCAGATAAACGTCTTTTTTTTCGCAGTGCCAAAGAATTGATTGCGCACATGTCAGCACAAAGCCAGATATTTACGGTATTTTTAGGTTTAATCGGTAGTATTTCTTTGTTGGTCGGCGGGATAGGCGTGATGAATATTATGTTAGTATCTGTTGTGGAGCGTAGACGCGAAATCGGCATTCGTTTGGCAGTTGGCGCAAAGCGTTCTGATATTTGGGCCTTGTTTTTAATTGAAGCGGTGATGTTGTCATTGATCGGCGGTACTTGCGGCGTGACACTGGGTGTGATCGTTGCCTATATTATGGCTGTATGTTGGCACTGGGAGTTTACCCTATTTTTCATGCCGCCTTTGGTTGGTTTCACAGTTTCCGTTGCAGTAGGC
Organism: Legionellales bacterium; assembly: GCA_023265835.1. GTDB lineage: Bacteria > Pseudomonadota > Gammaproteobacteria > DSM-16500 > DSM-16500 > UBA4722. The sequence continues at coordinate 4,099 of JAHFSI010000075.1, read as the reverse complement.
ATTTTCTTCGGCTACTACCCCGCCTATAAAGCCTCTCAATTAGACCCCATTGAGGCACTACGCTCCGAGTAGACCCTGCTGCTTAGCGCAGCCTCTCCCGCCCACGGTCTTAATAAAAAAACTGAACGTTACAGCGGGAGAGGCCGACGCGCGCAGCGCGGCGGGTGAGGGGAAAAAGCAACTCTATTTGAAAACTAAAACTCTCCAAATGAGATTGGGAAGTTTTATAAAAGCCCTCCAATAATTATTTTGGATTATAGCATCTCATCCGGCCATCATCTCAAGCTTTATTTTTTCAAAAAAATGCTCGAAATACAGCGAGTATTCCCGTGCTTTTTTTGAAAAAATAAAGCTTGAGATGATGGCCATCTGAGCGCTACAATCCAAAATAATTATCTGAAGAGCTCTATAACATGCTCAAAATAAACATTTTTGCCTAAAAAGGTACATTCATGCATCCCCGTCAAGACAGCCGAATTCCCCTTGAAGAGATTATAAGGGCGCTCACCACGAATAACCCTAGAATGAAAGAGTTGGATTTTCGATCTATTCTGATGAACCCTATCGATAGGTATGAATTTGGAAGCAGTCATACAATTTCAAATATAGGAGATGAAGAGCTACTGCTTCTTGCAGAAGCCATAGAACAAAACACTACACTGCAACGCTTTGTTATTTGCGATCTGGTTAATGAAAGATTTAATAGATGGGGTGAAAGATTTTCAAATACATGGACCGAGATTGGCTCTGAAGCGATTGGTAATGCATTGAGAAATCACACCACATTGAAATCTGTTTCTCTGACTATTAATATAGGACGAGTCAACCAAGCATCCCGTTTTGGTTTTTTGAGATGTTTAACAGGAAGCGCAAAAATTGAAACCTTAGAGTTATTTATTTCAACTACAGTAAATCTTTCAACTGACCCCGATGTATATTTGCAACATTCACCTGAGATGCTAAACAAAGTTGGTGAATTCTTATTAGAATTACAACATCCTTGCCTAAAACGAATTTTTATTCAAGGCACTTCCTTTGGACATGTAGCCTCTGTCGCAACACCTATTTCTTTCTCTACTTTCGCGAGAGGATTAGCTCCCCATAAAGATATTGAAACCATTCACTTCCAATCTTTACCATTAGGTGACACAGGGATTGAAGAGGTAGCCAGTCATCTGCTTGAACCCCTGCATGTTTGTGAAGAAAAAGAAGCGCTTCATTTAAAATTGAAAACAATTAAATTCGCCAACTGTGGCATTCAAAATGCTATGGATGGTGTAGTTTCATTAGCTGTCAACAGTCCTAATCTTGATGAATTCGAGTTATCTGGTGATGTACTACAAGAAGAAGCTGCTATTAAAATCATTAACTGCTTACCTATATTACAAAAATTAACAGTTCTTAATTTAAGTAGGATACAAATGAGTAATGAGACCCTGAGTCATTTGGTTACTACTTATTCACAACATAATTTAAATATAATACAGCTGAACATTAGTGGCAACCCAATTGATAAAATAGATCCTTCCACAGAGCTCGTACAAAAACTCATTCGCGGGAATAAAACATTAAAAGTTTTAGACATGTCTTATTCCGGATTCAATCACAAACGATTTGAAAAATTAGCACCAATCTTGATGGATCCAGATCAATGTCAGCTGGAAGAATTTGATTTTGGGGGATCGGGACCTTTTACATTAAACACCCGTAAAATGGTTGCCAATATTCTCTATAAAAATGAATTTTTATGTAACTTAGGAGGGTATGAACAACATAGCCCAGAACTCCGGATTGCATACAAAATCAATAGGCAGAAAAAATATTTACGCGCATGGAACAACTTCATTGATATGGCGCTTCTTTTTTTTAATGCTCGTTTTTCAAAAAACAATGGCTCTAGTTTTAAATTACCCGCAGATGCTATCAGCTTGATGTTACTTTTTTTAGCACCGAGAACACCCTTAACGAAAGAAAACAGCAGTTATCTTTGCATTAATCTGATTAGACAGAATCTAGCTATGCGTGCGCAATTAATGGAGAATAAAAAGTATAATCCTAGAGAAGATCTTAAAAAAGATGCTGAAAAAAATAATAGACAAATTATAACTTCAACATGGTGGTCTTATTCTCTTCTCGAAAAACAAACTGATGAGCCTGCATTTAACGAAGAAAAGAAAGCAGAGCCTCGTTTTTTGTTTTTTCCTAGAGAGATCATTTCACCAAATCTGATAAGACTGCCTGATCTTCTCAACATAATTAGTTCATATTTATCTTCCGCTCAAAGTGAAACCTCACCTCACGACGCTGAAAACGTCTTAATTGACCTCTCACATTTACTGCCAGGAAAACAGAGATACATACAAGCTGTTTTCTCACAATTTTTTCTATTGATGAACCGCCATAACGATAACATCACAACCATGAATATTGATGAAACAGGAAAATTAAGAATAAATGGAGTGGCATTAAGTGATTTAAAAGAAAGCGTACGACAGTATCAAATGTCAGTTTTTGAGGGAAAAACAAGTCGTTGCAGCTTAATGTAGCCTATTAACTGCAAGATCATGCCAAATTGTCAACAGCCCCTAAGATTTTCGTTTGCAATAAAAGTTGCGCCTACCAAACCAGGCAAAGGCTTTCCCCTCACCCTCCGCGCTTCCGCGCGTCGACCTCTCCCACTGTGGTGTTCAGTTTTCTTATTAAGAACCGGGGTGGGAGAGGTGGTACTAAGCAAGGTTGAATAGATGCGATTTGTTTATTCTTATCAAAATACTGAAAATGTGGTTTATAGTCTCAAGCAGAACAGGGGGAATTTCTTTCAATACGATTGCCATGCTGTACTAATCCACACAAGTCTCCACCGGCCTTTCAAGCAACGACAGCTCTCCCGCAAACAACCCTTCCGCCCCCCACTCCGTCCACGAACCGTTATACATTGCATGCTGCGGATAATTCATCAAATCCAACAAAAAATTCAACACCGGCGCTGTCATCCCAGAACCACAAGAAGTAATAATCGGAGTATTTAAATCGATCCCTATTTCAATACATTTCTTGCGGATTTTTTCAATAGGAAGAAAATAGCCTTCCTTATCAAACATAGAAACAAGAGGAAAACAATAACTTCCCGGCACATGCCCTGATCGAATATGGGCTCGTGATTCTGGCCCGCCACTGTAACGTACCGGATGGCGCACATCAACAATCTGTTCAGTAGGGTTAGCAAGGTTCGCTTTAATTTCCGTCAAAGTACGCAAAAAAGCAGGTTCAAAACGGGCCGTATACGTTTTGGGTGTGACAGTAGGTTGTCCTGATTCAGTTTTGCCGCCCGCTTTTTCCCATGCCTGAAAGCCTCCGTCTAAGATATAAAGCAAATTGGAATTATGCCCAAACATTTTAAATTGCCATAAGGCCCTGCAAGCTGAATGAAGATCGCTGTTATCATATAACATGATCTTATAATCATTGCGAATACCTAAATTGCCAAGCAGTTCACTGATACGTTTTTCATCACGGATAAGCATATGAGGATGAACAGCCTCTGGGCTGTGATCACTAAAAACATCGACATCAAAAAATTGGGCATCAATAATATGTTTCTCCAAAAATTCTTGTTGCGCATTACGTCCACCATGATGAAAGCTCGCATCAAGAATAATAAGGTTTTTTTGATTTTTGCGGAATTTATCAAGTTGTGCAGGATTAATTAGCCACGGCATGGTATTCGTTTCTCAGTATTAAAGGCGGCTTATTCTATCATTGCGTTGTCTTAAAGCAAAACGCCTTCCATCAACTTTTTAAACTGCAAGACAATTTGGTCTGCCGGCAGGGGCTGGCTTAAGAAATAACCTTGTACCATGTCGCAATTTTGCGAAGATAAGTATTGGACTTGTTCAGCCGTTTCAACTCCTTCAGCAACGACTTCTAATCCAAGATTATGCGCCAAGGCAATAATCGCAGTCGTGATCGCAGCATCATTAGGATTATTCGGCACACCCTTAATAAAAGTTTGATCAATTTTTAACAATGTCAAAGGAAATTGCTTAAGCTGTCCAATTGAAAAATAACCTGCACCAAAGTGATCAATCGAAATTTGTAC
>JAHFSI010000074.1 GCA_023265835.1 Legionellales bacterium | reverse complement strand
CATCGATGCGTATAGAAAAAAAATGGATGAAGGTAAAAGCATGGTTGATTTTGCCCCGAATGGCGGCGATTACGAATATACGAATGAATGGGCACCTTTTATTGGTAAAGAATGGACTGCGCCAGGCAAGACAGCCGTCCCATTGCAAAAAATCAAAGCGCTGGCCAAACAATTAGAGAAATTACCTGAAGGTTTCGTCGTCCAGCCTCAAGTGAAAAAAATGCTAGAGGCACGCAAAAAAATGACAGAGGGCGAGTTGCCATTAAATTGGGGTTATGCAGAAACATTAGCTTATGCAACATTGCTTGATGAAGGCTATCCCATTCGTCTCTGTGGACAAGACGCTTCTCGAGGTACTTTTGCACATCGCCATGCAGTATTGCATGATCAAAATACCGATGAGATTTACATTCCATTAAGCCATCTCAAACCTAATCAAGTACAAATCAATATTGTGGATTCTCTACTATCAGAAGAAGCTGTGCTCGCTTTTGAATATGGCTATGCTTCGGCAGAGCCAAACAATCTTGTCCTATGGGAAGCACAATTTGGTGATTTTGCGAATGGCGCCCAAGTGGTTATTGATCAATTTATTAGTTCTGCTGAACAAAAATGGGGACGGTTATCAGGACTGGTCATGCTATTGCCGCACGGTTACGAAGGCCAAGGCCCTGAACATTCCTCCGCCCGTTTAGAACGTTATTTGCAATTGTGTGCGCAGCATAATATGCAAGTTTGTGTGCCTTCGACTCCTGCTCAAATATTTCATTTGTTGAGACGTCAAATGATTAGGGCCTATAGAAAACCTTTAATTATTATGACACCCAAAAGCTTTTTACGCGCAGAGCTTGCTGTGTCCAGTTTAGAGGATTTAAGCGAAGGGGAGTTTAAATTAGTTATTCCCGAAATAGATGAACTAAACTCGAAAAAAATAGATCGAGTGGTTCTCTGTTGCGGTAAGGTCTATTATGATTTGCTCAAAAAACGACGTGAACTTAAGCTAGATACAGTCGCCATTGTCCGAATTGAGCAGCTTTATCCTTTCCCAGAAGAACAGTTAAAAGAAGTATTAAAGCCCTATCAACAAGCCAAAAATGTCATTTGGTGCCAAGAAGAACCCATGAATCAAGGCGCATGGTATAGTACGCAGCATAATCTACGTGCTTGTTTAGACGATAAACAAACCTTAGAGTATGCTGGACGAGCTGCTTCTGCATCACCTGCGGTGGGTTATGCCTCCGTGCATCTCAAACAACAAGAAGCTTTAGTTGAACAAGCATTGGAAAAATAGGTAAAATATGAATCATACTAACAAGGAGAAAATAAAATGGGCATACCTAAACCGAATTCGGAGAGAAAAATGAGTAATGATGAGCGGATAGCCGTATTAGAAACAACAATTCATCATATTGATGCAAGTCTAACTGGAATATCGCAAGAATTGAGACGCCTATCTGAACGTATAGATAGCAAATTCGAACGTATAGATAGCAAATTTGATAGAATTGATCAGCGATTCCTAGAAATGGACAAAAAAATTGACTCTAACTTTAAATGGCTTTTAAGCATCATGCTGGGCGGTTTTGCCAGTGTGCTCGGCATAGTTGCACATGCTGTACATTGGCTTTGATTTTATAACTAAAGGTAAATATTCATGACAATCGAAGTAAAAGTTCCCATGCTGCCCGAATCCATTGCAGATGCAACCATTTCAACATGGCACAAAAAAGCCGGTGATGCTGTTTCGCGTGATGAAAATTTAATGGATTTGGAAACTGATAAAGTGATGCTTGAGGTACCTTCACCTATTGATGGTATTTTAAAAGAAATTATTAAAAAAACAGGTGACACCGTCAAAGCAAATGAAGTGGTTGCTATTGTTGAAGAAAATGCGGCAGGTGCTAAGCCTAAGGCCTCTGCTGATAATGCAAAAACTGAAACAACTAAGACAGCTCCAGCACAACCCGCAGCAACTTCTTCTGCTACCTTAAGTCCTGCCGTGCGCCGCACTGTCGCAGAACATGATATTGATGTATCCAGCATCAAAGGAACAGGCAAAGGAGGCCGGATCACAAAAGAAAATATATTAGCAGCGCAAATGCCGCTCGATAATACAAACCGTGCCGAAAAACGTGTGCCCATGACCCGCATGCGCGCCCGCATTGCAGAACGTCTATTAGAAGTCACACAAAGCACAGCCATGTTAACGACATTTAATGAAATTAACTTACAAGAAGTCATTGCGTTACGTAATAAATATAAAGACAAATTTGAAAAAGCACACAATACACGTTTAGGGTTCATGTCATTTTTTGTCAAAGCAGCCGTCGAGGCACTTAAACGGTTTCCAGCAGTCAATGCATCGATTGATGGCAATGATATTGTCTATCACGGCTACTTTGATATTGGCGTGGCCGTATCAACAGACCGTGGTTTAGTGGTTCCTGTTTTACGTAATGCAGACCAAATGAGCATGGCAGAGATTGAAGCCAGCATTGCAGACTATGCAAATAAAGCTAGAGCCGGCAAATTGACCTTAGAAGAAATGCAAGGCGGTACATTCACCATCACTAATGGCGGCGTCTTTGGTTCATTATTATCGACCCCCATTTTGAATTCCCCTCAAAGCGCTATCTTAGGCATGCATAAAATAGACCAACGTCCTATTGCAGAAAACGGCCAAGTCGTGATACGGCCCATGATGTATGTTGCCATGTCTTACGATCACCGCATTATTGATGGCAAAGATTCTGTTACCTTCCTCGTTGCTATTAAAGAACTACTTGAAGACCCCGCACGTCTCTTGCTTGAGATCTAATTTTTAAAATGAACAAAACCTTGGAGAACTAAGATGAATTTACACGAATACCAAGCCAAGCAGCTCTTGGCGAAGTACGGCTTGCCTGTGCCTAAAGGAGAAGTAGCCTGGAACGTAGAAGAAGCACTGGCCATCGCCGATAGATTAGGCACTAAACGCTGGGTCGTCAAAGCACAAGTGCATGCCGGCGGTCGCGGCAAAGCAGGGGGCGTTAAAGTCGTTTCAACCAAAGATGAAATATCTCAAATAACCAAAGCGTTATTTGGCAAACGATTGGTAACTTATCAAACTAATGCAGAAGGCCAGCCCGTTCATCAAATTTTAATTGAGGAACCTAGTGATATTGCGAGAGAACTGTATCTGGGTGCTGTCATCGATCGTGCAAAACAACGCATTGTTTTTATGGCATCGACAGAAGGGGGCGTTGAAATTGAAAAAGTCGCTCATGATTCACCAGAAAAAATCCTCACGACAGCAGTTGATCCATTATTAGGTATTCTACCTTATCAAGCACGCCAATTTGCTTTTGCATTAGGCCTAGAAGGCGACCAAATCAAACAATTTACCAAAATTTTGCTGGGCCTTGGAAAATTATTTGCGGAAAATGATTTAAGTTTATTGGAAATTAACCCGCTGGTCATTACTAAACAAGGCAACTTGCTCTGTCTCGATGGCAAAATCAATATCGATGATAATGCCATTTACCGTCAACCTGAATTACATGCCATGCGTGATACCACGCAAGAAGATGAACGCGAAAACCGTGCGCGTGATTGGGAGCTCAACTACATTGCATTAGACGGCAATATTGGTTGTATGGTCAATGGAGCCGGCCTTGCCATGGCCACCATGGACATCGTTAAATTACATGGCGGCAATCCAGCTAACTTTTTAGATGTAGGCGGCGGCGCAACCAAAGAGCGTGTGACTGAAGCGTTTAAAATTATTTTGTCTGATAAAAACGTTAAAGCTATTTTGGTGAATATTTTTGGCGGTATTGTGCGTTGTGATTTAATTGCGGAAGGTATTATTGGAGCAGTATCGGAAGTCGGTACCAAACTGCCTGTCGTCGTCCGTCTCGAAGGCAACAATGCCGAATTAGGCGCTAAAAAATTAAGCGAAAGTGGTCTTAACATTATCCCAGCAGCAAGCTTTACCGATGCTGCAAAAAAAGTCGTCCAAGCAGCAGGTGCAGCATGAGTATTTTAATTGATAAAAACACAAAAGTAATTTGCCAAGGGTTTACCGGAAAACAAGGTACCCTTCATTCAGAACAAGCCATTGCCTATGGCACCAAAATGGTAGGCGGCGTCACACCTGAAAAAGGTGGTCAAACGCATTTAGGATTACCTGTCTTCAATACTGTTAAAGATGCTTGTGAAGCAACAGGTGCAGATGCTTCCGTCATTTATGTACCTGCCCCTTTTTGTAAAGATTCCATTGTTGAGGCGGTTGAAGCGGGGATCAAATTGATTGTCTGTATTACCGAAGGTATTCCTACGTTAGACATGCTAGATGTGAAAGCCTATTTAAAAAATCATCCTAAAACGACTTTAATAGGCCCCAATTGCCCAGGCGTGATTACACCAGGACAATGCAAAATCGGCATTATGCCAGGCCATATTCACAAGCCCGGCCGTGTTGGCATTGTCTCTCGCTCAGGCACGTTGACCTATGAAGCTGTCCATCAAACGACAGAATTGGGGTTAGGGCAGAGCACCTGTGTAGGCATAGGCGGCGATCCTATTCCTGGCACGAGTTTTATTGATGTATTGGCTTTATTTGAAAAAGATCCACAAACAGAAATTATTATTATGGTAGGTGAAATCGGCGGTACAGCAGAAGATGAAGCAGCAGAGTATATTAAAAAACATGTGACTAAACCTGTTGTTTCTTACATCGCAGGCGTAACTGCTCCAGAAGGCAAACGTATGGGACATGCCGGTGCAATTATCGCAGGCGGAAAAGGCACTGCAGCAGAAAAATTCGCTGTACTAGAAGCCGCAGGCGTCCATACAGTACGTTCTCCTGCTGAGATGGGCAAAACAGCGGCCCATGTGTTGCAGGAGGCTTGAATCAATCTTAAGCTCCGTCATTGCGAGCGAAGCGAAGCAACCCAGTCTTTTGAGCGTTAATTAGTACCAAAAGCAGCGCCGAAAAGACTGGGTTGCTTCGCTTCGCTCGCAATGACGGAGATTAAAGGCAAAAATAAGTTTGCTTTTTAAAATAGAAAGGAACCCTATATGCTAGACCCCAAACTCCTCCGTCAAGACTTAGCAGCCACTGCTGCCAAATTAAAACACCGCGGCATCACATTAGATGTCCCTCGCTTGCAATCCCTAGAAGAACAACGCAAAGCCCTGCAAACACGCCTCCAAGACCTGCAAAACGATCGCAATACACGCTCTAAAGCCATTGGCCAAGCCAAAGCAAAAGGTGAAAATGTCGAGCCTCTATTCCAACAACTAAAAGAACTCAACGATTCTCTAAAATTAACTGAAGAACAATTTACTCAAATCCAAACCGAACTCAATGATTTATTGGCCCGCATTCCCAACCTGCCACATGAATCTGTTCCTATCGGCAAAAGCGAAGCAGATAACCAAGTCATCCGCACCTGGGGCGAACCGCGAAAATTTAACTTTACTCCCAAAGACCACATAGACCTCGGCGAAAAGCTAGGCATGGATTTTCCTGCTGCAACCAAAATTGCTGGCGCCCGTTTTGTCGTCCTCCGCGGTACATTAGCTAAATTACAACGCGCCTTGATACAATTCATGCTAGACCTGCATATTACGGAACACGGTTATCAAGAAATATATGTTCCCTATATAGCAAACACCGATTCGTTGTTCGGCACTGGCCAACTGCCCAATCTCAAAGAGGACTTGTTTGCACTCAGCGGAGATCAAAACTTCTATCTCATCCCCACCTCAGAAGTCTCCGTAATCAACACAATACGAGATGACATCTTAGAACTCGATCAACTCCCACTCAAATATGTTTGCCATTCTCCCTGCTTCCGCAGCGAAGCAGGTTCTTACGGTAAAGACACCCGCGGCATGATTCGAAACCACCAATTTGAAAAAGTAGAATTACTCCAAATTGTACATCCCGATAAGTCTTACGAAGCCCATGAAGAAATCACCCGCCACGCCGAAACAGTCTTGCAACGCTTAGAACTCCCATACCGCGTGGTTTCTCTCTGCACCGCTGATTTAGGCTTTGCCGCCGCCAAAACCTACGACCTAGAAGTCTGGTTACCCAGCCAAAACTGCTACCGCGAAATTTCCTCCTGCAGCAACACCGAAGCCTTCCAATCCCGCCGCCTGAAAGCCCGCTACCGCGACCCTCAAACGGGGAAACCGGAATTGGTCCATACCTTAAATGGCTCAGGCCTTGCTGTAGGCAGAACATTAGTGGCTTTGTTAGAAAATTACCAAGATGAAGATGGAAAGATTAAAATTCCATCCGCCTTAAAAAAATATATGACGTTAGATTATCTGTTACCATTTTAATACGTATGTGCTATTTATCCCCCCTTCCTGACCTTCCCCCTGAGGGGGAAGGAATGTTCTAATTGTCACTGAAGAAGCTTAGAATTTTCCTTCCCCCTCAGGGGGAAGGCCAGGAAGGGGGGATAAATTAAATATTCATTATTTATAATTTAACCGCGTGTATCTACCCGACACATTGATCTAGCATTATATGTTGATGTTGATCTAGACAGACCAACACTGTTCCCAAAACAATATCTGAAGAGATTGAACCAATTGAACCAGTTTCCTTTTGCTTGAATATCTGGTGGCGAATTCACTGCAAGCGGTGGCGGAACCACACCAAGGAGACGCCGTCTCAGAGAGGAATCCTCGTTTTTATCATCTCTAGCTTTAGGAGAATCTTCATCACTACTATGAGGAGATACCTCCGAAACACTCGTCGCACTATTCACTGTTGTACTCACCGCAGATACATGACCATGAGCCCCCATTATTTTCCGAATCATCATTGTTGAATCAGACGGTCTCTCTTTTTCCTCCTTTGACCAATCTTTCACAGCTTTTACAAAACGATTTTGACCCACTCCAGCAATGGTATGTAATGCCTTAAAGTTACTAAGTTGCTCCTTAGACATCTCAGACAATTTATGAATATCAAGCTTACTGTCTACATCAATAAGGCCATCAAGTAAAGTTGGAGAGACAGGAATCACTGCTGGCGGGAAAAAAGAATAGTTCATTTTCATCAAAACAAACCAAGCTGTCATTAAAATACAAGCAGTCATAATAACAGTCGCAGGGGAGCAAAAGAGCGCAGCCAACATCAATACACCCATCGAACCCATAGGCACAAGCATATTGGGCACAAAATTGTCGTAAAATGTATCTTTACTAAACCAATTAAAGAATGCTGTACGTATTTCTCCATTGAAGAAAAGCTTTCTCACTCTTTCCCAAGTAACACCACTAAAAAACAACCTGCCTCCTAAACCAGCAATACAAACTCCTGCAAAAATCACAAGATCAGCACCTTTATTTCTGAGGGTATCTGCAAACTGTGGTGTAATTTTCGTTAACCAGAATACAATGAAAGGATGAAAATGGAAGAAGGACACCAACGCTGGCGCCAATGCGGGTGCAAATACTAATATCATTCCCACAAAAATCAGGACAGCAGCTATCGTCAAACGCGCTTCTTTAAATTTAAGTACTTTGATTTTATTAGCCAAGTTTGTTTGAAAAGACACATCTTGTAAATCAATATCATCAACTTGAAATTTCTTATTCCCTATCGAATCTCGTAACTCCTTGTACTCATTTAATTCCAGATGTGTAACACCCCAATCATGCGCAATATCGAGAAAAAAACCACCCAAATTCCAAAGTGCTTTCGCAGCTGGTGTTATTCCGGGATCAAAATAACAGACTCCATTCACCACGCCCCATATCACAGCATTGGTAAATATACCCAAGAACTCTCTATCCAAAAAAGCTTGTTTAAAACGATGTCCTTCTATTCGTTGAAACCACCACTCATCCTTACTGGTTTGAGGACGAAGCGATTTTTCCATTAGAATGGAAAAACAAAATGCGAGCTCCACAAAATAACTTAACTGCAATGCACTAAAAAGGGCACCCGTACTGGTAGTGAGTGCCAAACAAGATAACGGATGCAAACGAAAAACACGGACTACAGCCAAACGAGCAGAAGTGCCTCTAGCAAAAAAATTAAGAAAATATATAGGGGGGGGAACCGCTGGTATAAAAAGCAGTGCAACGGCCAAAAAATACTCTGCTTTTAGCTGTTCATCTTCTGCAAAAAGTACAGAACCAGACCTATTTTTAATGCCATTTCTATGTGCAATAAACAAAGCAAAAGCAAGCTGCTGCCGTCGTCCTTCAGCTGTAAAAGCACCTTTAGATAATTCCAATACAAGTTCTAATTTTCTAAGCTCTTCTACAGATAAATCTAGTTCTTTACTCTCTTCTACTATAGATAAAACATGAATAGCTCTTGCTGTTGACATAAACCCCATCACAGATATTGAGATGCCGCGATTATACGCCTAGCAATAGATTTAACAACTCACAGAACCATTTTTTATAGCACTAACCCTAATTAACCATAGGATTAAACAGAAGTATCGACATTTAAAAAAAATTGTTATATTCTAATCTCTCATTTAACTTGTTAAAGGGAACATGACTATGCCAGCTAAGAAAAGGAAAGCAGTAGCAAAGAAATCAGCAGCTAAACCAGCAGCTAAGAAGAGAAGAAAATCTTCTAAGAAAAAAGTTGCTAAGAAAGCAGCTAAAAAACCTGCAAAAAAGCGCAGAAAAGCAAGACGCGCTAAGTAAGATATCTAAGACTTTTAGTCTTTAATTTCATCGAAAACCACTGGCCCCTCCTCTCTGTAAAATAGCTTGAAATGCAGAGGGGAGGGGTTAGTTATTTTATTGCATCAACGCTGTCATCCCGCAAAATTTTCGTCCTCTATTTTTAACAAAAAAACTGGTTTATCACGAAAATTTGTGCGGGATCCGGTAGTGACCTGTTTTTGAGCGATAATATTTATATCCTACTAATAAGGCCGTAACCGGATCCCGCACAAATTTTCGTGTTAGAGCAGTGTCTTTATCGAGTACCATTGACGAAAATTTTGCGGGATGACAGTATTAAACGGATAGATCAAATAACATCCATCGTAACCAACGGATACTTCCCAATTTTCCCATGTCGTTTGACGATAAAATACTGAGAAGCGGCCGCTAGCGCCTTTTCTTCTGAATAATTTTGCCGACTCATTTCACTCGCTTCAGCAATACGTTTCACATTTTGGCAGTCTTTCAATGAGATACGATTATTAAAAATAATTCGGCCAGTACATATTTTTCGCAAGTTATAAAAAATATCCTCATGGCTTAAATAACACTCTGGAAAGGAGTCACTACCAAAATAAAGATATTGATAGGTGTTTAAAATCAACAGGGTCTGTAATGGCCCGCCAAACTCTTCAATACGCGACGCCAACTCATGCAGCTGCATCTTCGCAAAAGCCGCCCGCTGATCATTTAAAGCCGTTTTTACCCAATGACATACCTCAATATCATAATGATTCACATCAATGCCTACAGCGCGCGTACAGTGGGGCTGGGCGGTAGCAGAAAAGATAAAAAATCCTTTGGAACAACCTATCTCGCCCAGGCTAGTCATATTTTTAGGCAATAGTTTTTGAATTTTTTTATAACGAGATGCTAATTTGTAACTGGGTATTAGTTTATTTTGTTTAATCCGATAAGTATGGTTACTTGGATAACCGGATGTGATATAGCGATGATATTCACTCGCTTTGCCCGTCAATGGTGGTTTGGTTAGATGCGGACAACATTTAACTAAGAAATTCCTTATTCCTACAAACATTTTTGCCTCAGATTAATAAAATAATGAAGGCGGTATCGTAGCAAAAGGGTGGTTATTTTCGTATCTTTTTTTATGAATAGCCTACGTAAGCCTTACAGCATACTAATTGATATGTAATTCCTCTAAGATCTCTTCCGCTCAAAACACTACCAGCCTCTTTAACATCCTGCCATAAACGTCCTGCAGTATCTGTTGCTGAATGCGAAGAAACTATTTTATAAGGTACCCAACCCGGATCACATAATGTTTGTTCGTTAAGCTTACCCGCTGTATGTAATGCGCCTGTAGCATCTTTACAATCCTGCTCATCTCTTTTAGCTAAAATAACAGGTTGTTGAGTCGATAAATGTTTCGGGAGCGATGCAAAATCAACAGCAGCCATACTATCTTGATGACGAGGCTCAGAACTTAAACCAACCCCGACAGGAGTAGATGCGTAATCAACTTCTTGATGTTGGGCAGGAGCTTCAGAATTTAATCCAATCTCTCCCGCATAACTATTAACAGTCATAAACAAAGAAACAACAATGAAAGCATGTCCTATATTAACTATTCGATGCATGTGTTTCCCCCGGATTGTATTTAATTCATGGCTTTTATTGTCGGGTATTATACATAAATTGACCAACAATTCAAAGGAGTTCTTTTATTTACCCCCCCTTCCTGACCTTCCCCCTGAGGGGGAAGGAATGTTCTAATTCTCACTGAAGAAACTTAGGATGTTCCTTCCCCCTCAGGGGGAAGGTCAGGAAGGGGGGGATAAATACCTTCAAACGACTGTTATGATCAAAATTCATACATTTCAATTTTTAAATGGCCGGTAACTCTCATTACCGGTACCAGAAAACGTAAGGCGTACACAACGTCCACATAGACATATCCACTCATATCTATTATATAAATCTCCTAATTTGGGTACCTTTCTTTATTAAGTAGTTTTATTCGAAAAAAGCTATAAAATAAAACAGTTAAAGTAATCTACAAGGACCCCAACATGGCTGACGGCTACGTACCTCTACCTTTATTTGACGCATTAGAACACCTTGCCGTAGATAAGCCAGTCACTCATTCATTAGCGCATGTCCAGTCACAATTACCGGTTGAGTTGCCTATTAATCAAGTTTTTTCTGATTATAAGCAATCTTGTCAGTTTCTCCATGCTTATAAGGGCAGCGGAGAAACAGTCAAATCCTATCGCAGAGAAATAGAACGGTTATTACAATGGAGCTGGTTTATACAAAAAAAGCCATTAAAAGAGTTACGTCGCAACGACATAGAAAGGTTTCTTGAATTTTGCCAAGCGCCACCTAAAAACTGGATTGGTTTGAAACATGCTCAGCGTTTTATCGAGAAAAATGGTTTACGTATTGCCAATCCAAGTTGGCGGCCTTTTGTTGTCTCGATTAGTAAAAAAGCGCATCGTGAAGGAAAACAATTTAAGACGAAAGACTATGTTCTTTCACAAACTGCCTTACAAGCTATTTTTGCCATATTAAGTAGTTATTTTAATTATTTAGAAAAAGAAGAATATACTTTTGGCAATCCCGTTGCACAAATCCGCCAAAAAAGTCAGTTTTTGCGTAAAAGACAA
>JAHFSI010000073.1 GCA_023265835.1 Legionellales bacterium | reverse complement strand
CAGAAAATGGGTGTAATCGAAAGTGATAATATCGCCCCATTAGACTATCGCTTCCTTTACGGTAAACGTTTAATCTTGCACTGCCTGTGACAAGTATGTCGCAGGCATTATCTTGAGTATCATATAACCCTTTTAGGCTGCGCTTCCATAACTTTGCTTTATGAAGCTCATCTAGTACTATAATTGGCTTAATATTCGATATGTGCTTTGGTAGGATAAGGTGAGGATCTTTGGTCCACTCTCGTCTAAATTTAATTTCATCCCAGTTGTAATATTCTCCTGCGCCACGTTCCTTTAATAGCAATTTAGCCATCGTTGTTTTGCCGCACTGACGAGGGCCAGATACAAGCGCCATCTTATCTGCTTGAAAGCAAATCGTGTTGATGTCATTTTCTAAATAACGATGATATTTCATCTGACTATTTTAGCGACCATCGATAAAATAGTCAAACTATTATCTGACTATTTTATCGATGAACGATAAAATAGTCAGAATAACTGCATGAATAATCTTTACAAGCATTATCCTAATATTTATTTTATTTATTTAGTCAGTTACGTTATTATACTTTTTCTAATAACACTTTATAAATACTCTAGGCTAAAACGGAATATCATCATCAAAATTATCCACTGCTGCCGCTGAAGGTTCCTCCGCAGTAGCCTTTTCTGCCATATGCGCGGGTGTTTCACTTTGATTGTTAGCGCTATTGCCCCCGCTGCCTTTGCCGTCCAACATTTGCAGGGAGTCAGCAATGATTTCAGTCGTATATCGGTCCTGATTGGTATTTCTATCCTGCCATTTACGTGTTTGTAAGCGCCCTTCCACAAAAATCTTGCTGCCTTTGCGTAAATATTCGCCCACAATTTCTGCTAAACGGCCATAGAACACGACACGGTGCCACTCTGTGCGTTCTTGGGTTTCACTGGTTTGTTTGTCTTTCCATTGTTCAGTGGTAGCAATGGCGATATTGGCAACGGCCAATCCATTCGGGGTATAGCGTACCTCAGGATCGCGGCCTAGGTTGCCGATGAGGATAACTTTATTAACACTGCCTTTTGCCATATAAGGGCTCTCCTTTAAAAAATTAATTAAAATAGACCATCAATGCGAAGTAGTAGCATACTGAGGGTTTTTCATCTTAAACGCAATAGCTGCCCAGAGAATGGCAATTATTGTGCAAAATAAATAGACTTGGCTAGCCCCCCCTGCGCCATAAAGCCCACCGCCTAATAGACCGCCAGCAAAAATCCCTAAAAATTGCGAACAAGAATAAATGCCTAGTGCCGTGCCTTTGCGGTGTGGTGGAGCAGTTCGAGAGACTAAAGAAGGAAGGAATGCTTCGAGTAATGAAAACGCAGAAAAGAATAATAATATACTGAGCGCAGAAAGCAAGAGGCCGTGTGCAAAAATCCATAATAAACATTCAGCGATGACTAATACGATAATACCGCCAATAAAAAAATATTTTATCTGGTGCTTTTTTTCAGCGATACGAATGCAAGCAATCGAGACCAAAAAGGCGATGAGCAAAGTGGGAAAATACAAAGTCCATTGCTGGTTGCCATGCAAGCCGGCAACGGTTTGTAAACTGATAGGGAGCACGACAAAGCTGGCGGTGAAAATGAGATGTAATAGAAAAATGCCGATATTGAGATACATCAGTTCAGCGTGTCTTAATAAAGTAAAGAATTGTTGTATTTTGGGCGTTGTTTCTACGGGTTTTGTGATGACAGCAGGCGTAGGAACGAAGGCATATAATATAGCAAGTGCCATTATGCTCAAGAAAACGCCCAGCCAAAAAATACCGCTGACTTGGATCCAGGCCGTCAGGATAGGCCCTAGGACCATGGCCAGTGAAAAAGACATGCCAATCGTGATGCCTGCGATTGCCATGGCTTTCGTGCGTTGCGCGGGGCGAGTTAAATCAGCAATGAGCGCAATGATAGTACTGCCTACAGCACCCGCACCTTGCAAAGCGCGGCCTAGCAATAAACTCCAAATATCATGTGATAACGCAGCAATCATACTGCCTAGTGCGAAGATACACAGCCCCAAGGTAATTATTTTTTTGCGTCCAAAATGATCAGACAATGCGCCAAAAGGAATTTGTAAAATGGCCTGACTCAAACCATAAATACCCATGGCCAGCCCAATTAAAAACGGCGTCGCATGGGCCAAATGGGCCGCGTATAAAGTAAACAGGGGCAAGACCATAAATAACCCTAACATGCGAAGCGATAGGATAGTCGATAAGGAAAACACTGCTGTGCGTTCAGTGTAGGTCATTTTAAAGGGAGTCATTTGCGTGTTCTTTAGTTATAATAGGCGCCCATTATAATGAACTGCTATATAAAACGACAAATTTTTTATGAAAGAAATCCAAATTCGCGGTGCACGCACCCATAATTTAAAGAACATTAATCTGACCATTCCACGGGACCAATTGACTGTTATTACAGGATTATCCGGCTCGGGCAAGTCTTCACTGGCCTTTGATACATTGTATGCAGAAGGCCAGCGACGCTATGTAGAATCGTTATCTTCCTACGCGCGCAATTTTTGTCGTTAATGGAAAAACCGGACGTTGATCATATTGAAGGGCTATCGCCTGCCATTTCGATCGAACAAAAATCCACTTCACATAATCCGCGATCAACAGTCGGGACCATTACTGAGATTTATGATTATCTGCGTTTATTGTATGCCAAAGTAGGACAGCCGCGTTGTCCAGAGCACCATCATGTATTAGAAGCACAAACCATCAGTCAAATGGTGGATGTTGTTTTGGCGCTGCCTATGGATACAAAAATAATGATCCTAGCGCCGGTAGTGCGAGAACGCAAAGGCGAGCACGTAGAATTATTACAAACATTACGCGCGCAAGGGTATGTGCGAGCACGCATTGATGGAGAATTAATTGAGTTAGACCAGGCGTCCAAATTAGACCTACGGCGCAAACATACGATTGAAGTGGTAGTGGACAGGCTGAAAGTCCGTGAGGACATTCGATTGCGATTGGCGGAGTCATTTGAAACCGCCGTGCGTTTAGCAGATGGCTTAGCAGCGATTGGCTGGATGGAAGAACCAAACCGTTCTTTGCAATTTTTTTCTGCTAAATTTTCATGTCCCGATTGCGGCTATAGTTTAACGGAACTAACGCCGCGATTATTTTCATTCAACAGTCCAACAGGGGCGTGTCCAGAATGCGATGGATTAGGCATAAAGCAAGATTTTGATATTGATTTGATTGTCACTCATCCTAACTTTAGTTTGGCGGACGGTGCCATACGCGGTTGGGACAAACGCAATCCTTATTATTTTCAAATGCTGAGTAGTCTCGCGAAGCATTTTAAATTTGATTTAGATATGCCTTTTGTTAAGCTGCCGAAAAAAATCCAGAACGTCATTTTATATGGTAGTGGTAATACTATCGTTCATTTTAATTATCATAATGACGATGGACGTAGCTTCAGCAAAAAAGATCCATTCGAAGGGATTGTTCCAAACATGGAGCGTCGTTATCGTGACACGGAATCAGAAATGGTGCGAGAGGAGCTTAGCAAATATTTGTCTAACAAAAAATGTGAAAGCTGCCATGGTGCGCGATTATCTGAAGCTGCGCGGAATGTTTTTGTTGCTAATAAATCATTGCCTGCATTGACTGCGCTGTCTATTAGCCAATGTGTGAATTTTTTTGAAAATTTAAAATTGACAGGTTCTCGTGCGGAAATTGCCGTCAAAATTTTAAAAGAATTAATAAGCCGATTAAGTTTTTTAGTGAACGTTGGGTTGGATTATTTAAGTTTGGACCGCAGTGCAGAAACCTTGTCTGGGGGTGAGGCGCAGCGCATTCGGTTAGCAAGCCAAATCGGCGCAGGTCTGGTAGGCGTGATGTATATTTTAGATGAACCCTCTATCGGACTACATCAACGTGATAATGCGCGGTTATTAAAGACGTTAAATCATTTGCGTGATTTAGGTAATACAGTGATTGTGGTTGAGCATGATGAAGAAGCGATTTTAAGCGCAGACCATGTCATTGATATAGGGCCTGGTGCGGGCGTGCATGGGGGAACGATTGTCGCAGAAGGCAAACCTGCTGATATTTTGCAGCATCCAGATTCATTGACGGGGCAATATTTATCTGGCAAACGTCAAATTGCTATACCCAAAAAACGGCTGTCTATGAATCCAAAACAAGTGATGGTATTAGAGGGAGCAACAGGCAATAACTTAAAAAATATCAGCGTGAAGATACCGTTGCAATTGATGACTTGCATTACAGGCGTGTCTGGTTCTGGTAAATCAACTTTAATTAATGACACATTAGCACCCTTGGTCGCACGAGCGGTGAATGGTGCTTCACAACATGAACCCGCTCCTTATGCTGATATCGAAGGTTTGGATCCGCTCGATAAAATTGTTGAAATTGATCAAAGCCCAATTGGGCGTACTCCTCGCTCTAATCCAGCGACTTATACCGGATTGTTTACGCCTATTCGTGAATTGTTTGCAGGTACGCAAGAAGCACGTTCACGCGGTTTTACGCCAGGTAGATTTAGTTTTAATGTGAAAGGCGGTCGTTGTGAAGCATGCCAAGGCGATGGTGTGATTAAGGTGGAAATGCACTTTCTTGCGGATGTCTATGTCACTTGCGATGTTTGTCAGGGCAAACGTTATAATCGTGAAACATTAGAAATTACTTATAAAGGTAAAAATATTCAACAGGTATTGGCGATGACGATTGAAGATGCGCGCGTATTTTTTGACGCGATTCCCATCGTATCGCGCAAATTACAAACGTTGGTTGATGTGGGTTTATCGTATATTTGTTTAGGCCAAAGTGCGACGACCTTATCAGGCGGCGAAGCACAGCGGATTAAATTAGCGCGTGAATTATCGCGGCGTGATACGGGAAATACATTATATATTTTAGATGAACCCACGACAGGGTTGCATTTTTTTGATATAGAACAATTATTAAAAGTATTGCACCGTTTACGTGATGCGGGCAATACGATTGTGATTATCGAACATAATTTAGATGTGATTAAAACGGCGGATTGGATCATTGATTTGGGGCCTGAGGGAGGCGACAAGGGCGGCCAGATTGTTGCGACGGGGACACCGGAGGAGATTGCGAAGCATAAGAGTTCTTATACGGGGCAGTTTTTGCGGAAGGTATTAAAAATATAATGCTTACATTTCCTTCTCAAGAAAGCACATTCCTCTTTCCAGGCCCCGCCGGAAACATCGAAGTATTAACCACCGTCCCAGAAAAAAATCCACCGCGTGCTTCTATCATCATTTGCCATCCTCATCCTCTTTACGGCGGCACCATGCACAATAAAGTCGTCAGCACACTCGCACGCGCTTTTAATAATTTAGGCTTGCGCACGGTGCGATTTAATTTTCGAGGCGTCGGCAAAACTGAAGGGATACATGATGAAGGAAAAGGTGAAGCGGCAGATGTGATCGTTCTTGCCAATTGGCTGCGTACACTTTTCCCGAATGATGAATTATGGCTTGCTGGCTTTTCTTTCGGCGGGTTTGTCGCCGCATCCGCTGCAACACAGTATCCCGTGGCACAACTTATCAGTGTTGCTCCTCAAGCGTCCCGTTTTTTATCTCCTCCATTGACTCCTGTCACCTGTCCTTGGTTAATTATTCAAGGCGAAGAGGACGAAGTGGTCTCTCCTCAAGAGCTCTATACCTGGTTAGAGACAGTGCAGCCTCAGCCGCAGCTCATCCGTTTTCCTGGCGCAGGACATTTTTTTCATGGGCAATTAATTAAATTACGAGAAACGATCGAAAGAATATTTGCAGAAAACAGTATGTCCAAATAAAAAGTGCTTCAAGAGCGTAGGACGTAATAGCAAACTTTCTTAATTTATTGTTTACAAGCAAATTAAATTATATTAGATTTTGGATTATTCATTATAAAAACCAGAGGAAATGCAAATGATCTTTAAAAAAACGACAGGTTTTGAAGTGGTATCTTATGATAGCCGCAATAACAAGGTCACTCAGATATTAAGAATGACACAAATAGGCGATGATATAATATGCTATCAAGATGAACTAACCAAAAAAAACGTACAATACAGCTCCAATGGCAAGATAGCTAAAGTTAAAGAAAAAACGGTGTATTATTGGGGTGATGGTCGTATAGGTGGTATCGGCGATAAGATTGCGAAGTATAAGGAACAGGATAACATCACTATTGATTATTTTGCAGAATACGATGAGCGTGGTAAGGAAAAACCAGGATCGCGTGTTGAAGTTGTTTATGAGAAGTTCGATTCTTTTATTAATAAAGGTAAAGTGCCTCCTTTTGCAATATCTCCATCTTCAACCTCTTTTCCTTTTTGGGATTGGTTAGAGAGCGCGAGAAAGAGCATGCCAAGCGCTGCTCCAACCCTTTCTGCGCATGAAAGCAAGGCATCGCTTTTAATAAAGCTCTAGAGCTCTATCACTTAAGAGACTACATATGGGCGGTAACGTCAGTTTTTTCAGAAAAAAGAAAGGTAAAAATAATTTTTTTCCAATCGAAAAAAAACAAGCGTTGCCAGTGATTAATATATCTAATGAAGAACAAAAAACATTGCTGCCTTCGTCGCTCAGCAGTCAAACAGTACTTGGCTGTGCTTTTCAAGCGGGTGATGTGGAAGAAAAAAAAGCAACGTTTCTGCCTGTAGTGACATTGCTGCCTAGTTCAAGCATTCAGGACAGATTAGCTAAAATGCTAGCGCTAGTATGTGAGAAAAATAACCTTAACAAATCAACAATAGAGACAATAATAACAGTCCAAACACCTTATCTGGATGATATCTTAAACATGTTGGAATTGTTTCTTGTATTGCCATTGCCGTGTACAGCAGAAATTATTAAAGAAATAAAGGAAGAAGGAAAGTATGCAAAGGAAATATCAGCCGCACTTCTTCGATTGAATAAGAAGATAAATCTTACCGTTAGTTTCATTCTTTCTGTCATCATGACGGGACGGTTTGCATTCACTACTGCTAATGTTTTTCTAAAGCTAGATAAACATAAGATAGAACTGACAGAAAAGATTATGGAAATTATTTTTAATGCTGCACCGGATGTTCAGGGTGTTAAAGACATTGCTGCAGCATTACGATATATTGCCGATTACATTTCTAGCTTGCTCTCTATCAATTGGACACTCGATGTTGAGATGAAAATAAGAGGTCTATTAAAACTGGATATAAGAGAAGGAATCAATCAGCCGTTATCGTTCATCAGAGAAGTTGATATGTTCTGCACAAATAAAAAAAATGTGCTATCAACATCTGTTCGATCTATACAATTGCCAGACGTGCTAATACAGAAAATTGCCGAGGCTGATAAACCGCAAAATCTTGCTGAAGCGATTGTGCTCTTCCATAAAAATAGCATATCGTTGTCACCTGAGTCTTTAGGGTTGCTTGCTGCTAATAGTTATCATGCATTACGCATTGCCGACACATTGATTAGTACCCTGAAACGAAAACCAGTATCAGAAGAAAACATGCATCTCATTATTCGAGCAGGAGGCAAAGCAGGTCGTGTTGCAAAGAAACTTATGCAATCGCCGGCCCCTGCTGCCAAGCCTAAGCCTAATCATGTTATTGTGGATAAGTATGCCGATGAGTATGGTTTAGAATCCTCTGAATCCTCTGAGCAAAAAGCTGCTGAACCACAGCCTAAAAAACAAGCTAAAAAAATCAGGTTTCGTTTGAATAGGTTGGGAAATACGAAAAAAACTGAAACTGCAACAGCCATCCCTGCACCACAGGACCGGTCTTCTCGAAGTTCATCTCCACGTCGTTGATCGCCAATCTCAAATGAGAGTAATTCTCAATTAAGTTGACAGCATAGAAAAGAAGAGTAAGATAAGTGACAGTTCTGTGTTAGAAAACGAGAAGTTTAAAATGCAGTTAAAAGACATGAAAATCGGCAATAAAGCACGTATCGTGCGGCTAACTTCGAATAACAAAGAGTATCGTCATCGTTTAATTGCGATGGGGCTGATTCCTGGAACTGAATTGACCGTATCACGTATTGCGCCGTTGGGCGACCCCGTTGAAATCCAAGTACGCGGCTTTGCATTGAGTTTGCGTAAACATGAAGCTGCCGTGCTGCAATTAGAAGAGGTATTGGTGTGAGCACACTGACTATCGGTCTGATTGGCAATCCCAACTGCGGTAAATCTACCGTTTTTAATGGATTAACAGGTGGTCGTCAGCGCGTAGGCAATTGGCCGGGGGTCACGGTAGAACGTAAAAGTGGTTTTTTTAAATTGAATGCGGCCACTGTTGAAGTTATTGACCTGCCAGGCATTTATTCACTGACCCAAGCTGCAGCAGAAGCTTCTATTGATGAACGTATTGCAAGTGACTACATTTTACAGCGTAAAGCGAACATCATCGTCAATATTTTAGATGCCAGCAATTTAGAGCGCAGCCTCTATTTGACCGTGCAATTGTTGGAAATGAACGTGCCAGTTGTCTTGGCGTTGAATATGATGGATGTCGCGCGCAAAAGACATATCAAAATTTTAGTGGAGCAATTTGCTAAAACATTTCATTGTCCGGTGGTTACATTGGAAGCCAATAAAAATAAAGGCATTGAAGAATTAAAAAAAGTGGTTGTCAATCTACAGAAAACGTTCCCTAGCAAAAAGGCCGAGATGCTGGTCCAATACCCGGCATTGATTCGCGAGAGCATTGCGGAGATTGCAAAAGATATTTCGGCTTTCTCGCAGTTAGACCCGCACTGGCTAGCTTTACGTTTATTGGAAGACGATATGTTTGTTCGTCAATTTGTCCATGAGACTGTGTTGCAAAAAATACCGGATTACCAGCAAAAAATTCGCATAGCGCTCAATGAAGACAGCGACATCTTATTAGCTGATGCGCGTTATCGTGCGATCCAAACGATTCTTTCACGTTGCGTGATTGTCTCCACGCAAACACATCAAACAGTAACAGCCCGCATTGATCGTATCGTATTAAACCGTGTGCTTGGCGTGCCTATTTTTCTAGGTGTGATGTATTGTATGTTTTTATTTGCGATTAATATTGGCGGTGCGTTTCAAGATTTTTTTGATATTGGCAGCAATGTTGTTTTTGTTGGCGGCGTGGCACAGGTATTGACACAGCTGCATGCACCCACTTGGCTGATTGCATTGCTTGCCAATGGCGTGGGCAAAGGCATTAATACCACTGTGACGTTTATACCGGTCATTGGCGCTATGTTCTTGTTTCTTGCGCTGTTAGAAGATTCAGGATACATGGCGCGCGCTGCATTTGTGATTGATCGTTTGATGCGAGCATTGGGTTTGCCTGGTAAATCATTTGTTCCCATGATTGTTGGTTTTGGTTGTAATGTACCCGCCGTCATGGCGGCGCGTACGTTAGAAAATAAACGGGATCGTATTTTAACGGTGATGATGAGTCCTTTTATGTCGTGCGGCGCACGTCTGGCCATTTATGCCGTTTTTACCGCCGCTTTTTTTCCGGTGGGTGGACAAAATGTTATTTTTGTTTTGTATTTGCTGGGCATTATGCTTGCGATGTTGACAGGATTATTATTACGTAAAACCTTGTTACAAGGCGAGCCGGCACCGTTAATGATGGAGCTGCCGGTTTATCATTGGCCCCATTTAAAAACAGTGGGGCTGCACGCATGGCAGCGGCTACAAGGATTTATCTTTCGTGCGGGTCGATTTATTGTGCCTATTTGTGTTTTATTGGGTGCATTAGGCAGTCTTAATGTGAGCGGAACCTTGACGAGTACGGGCGATACGCAGTCGCTATTATCGGTAGTAGGACGTCTGGTCACGCCTGTGTTTGCACCGATGGGCATACAGCAAGACAATTGGCCTGCGACAGTGGGTTTGTTGACCGGCGTGTTAGCAAAAGAAGTGGTGATTGGCACATTGAATGCGTTGTATACCCAAATAGGACATTTGGCGGACCTGTCAAATGGGGTATTTCATTTTTGGGGCGGCTTGCAAGATGCGGTCTTGTCCATTCCAACCAAGTTAGGCCAATTGGGGCATGCGTTGGGAAATCCAGTATTGGCGAAAGCGCCCGTGCATGCTGTATCGCAATCGGTGTATGGTGTCATGAACAAACAGTTTGATGGGCAAGTGGGCGCCATGGCTTATTTGCTTTTTGTGTTATTGTATTTTCCTTGTGTTTCCACTACGGCTGCCATGCTGCGAGAAGTAGGACGAGGATGGGCTTTGTTTTCTGTGGTGTGGACGACCACGGTGGCTTATGGTGCTGCGGTGACTTTTTATCAATTGGCAACATGGGCACGTCATCCTGTGGTTTCTCTGGCTTGGGCTGCCAGTATGGTGAGTGTCTTTATTTTGATTATAATGGGAATGCGTTTTTATTCTGCCCGAAGTGAAGTGCGAGGACAGTATGAACTTGCTTGATATCAAACAATACTTAGTGCGGGTCAAAATGACAAGTTTAGCGGCGCTATGCAGTTATTTTAATTGTGATTCGGAGTTGGCGCGACAAATGCTTGGCCATTGGGTTCGGAAGGGAAAAGTGCGGCAATGTAAGAAAACGGCAAATTGCGGGACAAAGTGCGTGCAATGCAGCCCCTTGGTGACGGAAATTTATGAATGGGTGTGATCCAGTGCGATCGCACTGGATTTTAAGGACAAGTTGCTGCAATTTTTCTAAATGTGGTAACAGCTCACCCCTCCACTCGTCATTGCGAGCGAAGCGAAGCAACCCAGTCTTTTGAGCGTTGATTAGTACCTTTTACGTTCAAAAGCAGCGCTCAAAAGCCTGGGTTGCTTCGCTTCGCTCGCAATGACGATGCTAACCAGCAATTTTCCTAATGTGATAGTTCTGGATGTGATCTCGTCTGGCTCTTCACAAAAACAGTTATTTCGCGTAATCTCAATCAAAAAGGATGACCCATGCCAGACCAACCGCCGATTTTAGTCAAACCCATTCCCCCTCTGATCGTGAATGAAAGCGGTGCATTAGGCCCATTAAGTTTAAATGAATTTATTCATCCAGCAGAGGCCGAGACTGGCGAGCTGAGTTTTATGGCGGAACTATCGGACGGCAGTGCGTTAACCAAAGGGTTGATTTGCACAGAAAGCGGAACATTAGGCGGCATACCCGCAACAGGGACCGAAGGGGCCTATGAAATAGTCATTCATGCGAAAAGCCCGTCAGGGGCAGAGTTGACCACCCAGGTGAGCCTGACTATTAAAGAACGCATTAGTATGTTGGAAGGCCACCAATATTTCACAGACCTGAAAGCCAAAGTCTGGGACGCATTGGGGCAGAACTTGCCTTTGCCTGAGATAGAAAGTTTA
>JAHFSI010000072.1 GCA_023265835.1 Legionellales bacterium | reverse complement strand
CATAACGCTGCTGAAAAATATCTGGAACATCAAAAAAAGCAAGGAATATTGATAAACCCTGACGAAGAAAAAACGATAGTGGATACAGCAAAAGCTTTAAATGATACAAAACCTGATAGCAGTGGTTATTTCATCTATACCGAAGATGAAACCCCTTTCAGCCAAAGTTTAAAAGCACTTTACAATGTTGCTTGGGCTATTAATGAAGTACCTCAAGGATTTAAACAGCACTCCGGATTAGCTTATGTTGCAACGGCGACCACAAAAGCAGGGTGGCATGGATCTGCATTATTTTCACATTTATCGCGTATTCAATTTTCAAAAATGAGTGAGCATACCTCTGAATTTATTAATATTATGACAGACAACTTGTTAATGCATAGCAAGGAAAAAGCATTTTCTCTTTTTGCGCAAAAGTTAAAATTTGAAGACATGAATGAACTAACTCAATCGTTACATGATACAGAATTAAAAAATCACTTGCGTTTTGGTATTTTATCTCAACCTATTAGAGAGTTATTTTATGATCTGGAAAAAATATTTTATGAGCGTGGATTAAGTGCTGCGCCTAATCCATTGAGTTATGATCCTGGAATTGAAGCTAAATTGAAACAAAAAATAATCGATAACCCTGAAGAAAAAAGCCATTATGAAGATGCTTTAGAAGAATATAAAAAAATACGTAGTGAATTTGCGATCAAATATTTAAAACAAGAGGGTATTCATGCATTATTAAAGGCCGTTATTGCAGGTAAAGATGATCCAAAACTGAATATTGATAAAAAACGCCTCTTGGCTATACTGATCGCAGATATCAATTCTACAAGTCGTGAAGATGCGTTAAACAATGTGAATTCCTATGTTCAGGATTTTTATGCAGATGATAATTCACAAGTGATAAAGAATTTTATTGATAAAGTTTATCAAAGAGAGCCTCGGTTAGGACGTGCGATAACGATTGAATCTATGCTGGCAGGTTATGTTGATTATTCTTTTGAGTCGCTAGTCAGTGATGTGAATGATCAGGATGCATTTATTCATGTACTTGATAAATTAGAGGCAAAAACAGTGCTTTCCATGATGGACAATAAAAAAGAAATCAATCGTGCCTGTGTTTTATTTACATTATTACAGGGAAATTCGTTAACACTTGATCATTTGCAACAAGAAGTAAAAGAAATTCGTTCAAAATCAGATTTGGTTAATCATTTAATAGAACGATATAAAAAATTAAAAGAAACGCTAGAAAAAAATAATATCAATCCTGAATCTCCTGATGCAATTGATAAACCTGAGCGACAGTTAATGAACAAACTAGGTTTATTCCTGGGTCGCTTAGCGCTTGACGATGCTGAGATTGCTAAAAACGTTTTTAGTAAAGAATCTACTAGAAATCTATTGGAGTATGAATGTATTCATGCAAAAACAGGTGGTAATCTAAGAATAGATAGTACGCTTTATTATGAAGCCATGGTTAATGCATTTTCTTATAAAAAAGAACCAAAGCAACAGTCTGTCAAAGCATTTATTTCTCATAATAGTCCCATGATCTTAAAAATCTATCGTGCAATACATTCCAATTTATCAGAAATTTTAAGTGATGAAATTCTTAAAAATTTACAAAAGGATCCTAAATCATTTTTGATAGATTTAGAAACATTTATTAAAATGAATGTTTCTAAAGATAGCAAGGCCGAGAATCAATTACGTCAATTTCTTTCTGATTTTATATTATGTCATGATAATGTCGATATACGTTATGAGATCATGAAGTTAAAAACAGAAAAATATGGATCGAAGCATGTAAGATTTTTAGATTTGTTGCTGCCTGATTCATTTGACTCTTTTCTTGAATTAGCAAGACATGATTTGTCCAAAAAATCAAAAGAAATATCGAGTAATCTTACAGAACGAATGGATAATATTAGTAAATCCTTGGCTAGCTTAGATGAATACGATAGTAACTTATTTAAGGATGAATTTGATTTATTTGAACTTGAGAGCAAGAATGAACTAAAAAAGATGATTAAAAATTCTAAATATGATTTATCTGACACTTCTTTTGCCCAAGATGCTTTAAAAAAAGCAAAGAAAATTATTTCATCGACTAATGAAGTTCGTACGTATAAAATTCAACGTATTGTTCAGAAACAGCTTGATATTGAGAAGAGCTTAGAAAAGCAATGTGTTGAATGGGAAAATAGAATTGCTATTCTCGCAAGGCCAAATAGAGACCTTGAATCATTAACTATCTATTTAGAACGGATTGTTTCTATTTTAAAACGGTATCAGATTGAAAGAACTCTTTCTTCAAAATCTATTACAGGTCTAAGAAATAAAAAAATATCATTAGCTAATGATTATATTAATCAATTTGAAGTATTGATTGGAAAGGTTCGACAGTCATCTATAAATCACAAAGATAATTCTTATAATGAGCATATGGAGAGTGCTTCTGCTCTATATGAAAAATTAAAAAATGATCATAATAATTTAATGAGTTTAATGCTAAGATATCGATCCGGCGAAATGGGAAGCTCCATTAAAAAAATAGCTTCAATATTAAAACCAAACAGTCAATTTGAAAAAAATATTTCACGGATAGGTAACATTATCAAACGTATTAAAAAATCAATACAAAATATAATGCCTACTGCATTACGTAGTTATGAAAGTAAGGGTACTCCACCATCTTCCATCTTTAATCCTCAATCTGCTCGTTCTCCTGATAAAGGATTTCATAAACTTGCTAACAACAAATCAAAGAAGTCTTCTAAATCATGATCTAACCCCGCTTCATTTGTCTGGCTAAATTTTAAAGTTTCATAAAAAATTCTTCTAATAAAATACCTTTTACGTGCTCCGTTTCAAATGAAGCGGCATTAATGACTGTTAAAATCTGCTTTGGAAAAGTGCGGCCAAACCAACTAAAATCTAATGTGGAGCAACGTCCTCTTTTCACTTCAATCCATAATTTAGGCGAAACAACAAAATCAATCTCATGTTCTTTTCCTTGCCAAAAAGCAAATGGCGCAAGCATAGATGTGTTCTCTAATGAAGCGCGACGTAAAAGTTCTTGAGCAACCAACCATTCATACCAAATGCCCTGCTCTTCCAATGGTAATGCTAAAAAATCTTCAATGCTGCGTATTCGATTAGGATGATAAGCAACCGCTGTTAAAAGATTAGTAAAGTGATATTTACATTGTTTTCGTAATAGCAAAATTTTCTTAGATTCATCCCAAGGAAAAGACGGCGTAACACAGCCTAAATCATGCAGCAATTCAATATAGCCGGCAGCGACTGTATTATTTGCCAATCCAGCTTCTCGTGCTAGCTTCGCTTGACCTAATGGAGTCGCCCCATACCGGAAAAGCGTAGTCAATACATTAAAAAGCGCCGTCCGTGATCGGTTGGAAGCCGATACTTCACCTTCGATCCAATCTCGCGTTAATTCAATCACATACTCTGGAACAAAACCATGTACGGCTAGTGCATCACAAGCAATAGGAGATCCACCCGATAGTAAATAGGCGATCCCTGTTTTCTTACCTAATGTTTTTCCACAAACCCGATGAAATTCTTTATATGAAATAGGGGTAAAAAGATAAGTTGTTCTATCTAATTTACCTCTGCGCCCCGGTAATCTTTCATGAGCACGTCTTAGATCAGTCGCTTTTGAGCCTGTCGTAATCACTAATACCGTTGCCAAAAGGCCTTTATCTGCTAAGCGTTTAAGTGTACTTTCCCATTGCGGAATGGCCGTGATTTCGTCAATAAACAGTCGCTTGACCGGTGCTTTTTTTTCAAACGCATGAAGGAGATTTTCTATTTCACGTTCAAGTTGGTCTGCATCAGCTATATATTCTCCATTTAAATAGTAAGCCGTGCCGGCTCCAAACTGCTTAATGGTATTTTTAATTTCTCCTTCCAACCATGTGCTTTTACCATACTGCCTCGCTCCTCGAATCAACAAAATGCCACCTTCCTGCGGCAATTGCGTTAAGCCGAAGTCAATTTTAAACTGAAAAGCCATGTTTTTTAAACGATCTAGATGAGGAAATTGACCCGGTTCATCGAGTGTTCCAACGGATAATAATTTATTAAGTAATGGAATATCCATGCTTTTTGTCCTAACGTTAATGACGTTAGTATACCTAACGTTTTAAACGTTAGCAAGCCTAACGTTCACAACGTTAGTATAGGAAATCCAATACAACAGAAAACTACTTTTTATATGGAATCAATGTGTTACTGGATGGAATTTATTGGAATATGTGTGGCCCAATTGATACCTATTATAGGTATCCCTCTTTTAATCTCAGGTGAAATCTCGCAGAAGAAGTACAAGACACGAAGCCTTTCTTCTACCAAGCAGTTAGCCGGAATAGAAGCATCTGCCTCGAAAAAAACAATAAAATTTTTTAGAGCGATCTCGAAAAAAGCTGATCAACAAGCTGATTCTTTATTACCTAAGCCGCCAAAGAAAATGTCTAAGTGAAACCCTTAAAAATAGTTCGCATGCTTCACCTTGGCATGCGATTTCTCTTTTATATTAACATTAGCAAAAAACATACAACACTTCCAAACCAAACGACTGCAGATTATTACCAACACCATGGCCGTTTTTATCTAAAAATGAATTCACGTTTGAAAGATCACGACGGGTTTCCGCGCGTATCGTCAATTGTTTAGTGGGCAAATACATTAACGTAATTGTTGCTTCTTTCCATACTTGTTGTACACCGGTACGAAACCCATTAGGGTCGGAAAAAATTTCGGCGCGGAACGAAGTTTGCCATCGTTCATTCAAGGTATAATTCATATAACCAGCGGCCCCTTGCCACATGGCTGTGCCTAAAATGCCGTGGGGCAAAGCGGCTCTGTTTTGTATGCCGTAGTCATAATTCACAACATACGTTAATTTTTCGGTAGCATGATACGTTGCAATGAGATCAATTGCATTGCGGATACCGGTAGGCCCTGAGGTCACGCCGTCTGTTGCGCGTTGCTGTCCATTAAATGCTTGCAAGCTAAATGCGAATTGTGGATTGACGGTATACACCACGCCTAATTCAAGCGTAGCACGTCGCGTCAAATCTTCAATGGTGTCCCAACCATCATTTAACCCTGCGGAAATAGAAAGGGCCGTATTCGGCGCATAGGTTTCTCGTATGCCTAAGAAAGTACCTGGTTCCGCATAACCTGAAATAATGGAACGAGAAAAATTATTGTCGCCGACCGGATTATAATGTTCATAACCTGCCAGAGAGTCAAATTCGCCGACTCTCGTTGAGAAAGATGATTTTGTATATTGTACATAGGTTTGCATGACAGCAATACCTATGTTTTGGATGCTTGTCGTAATATCCCATCCATAGGGCGCAAGATTTAATGCGTCACGTCCTGCCAATACATTGACTAAACCACCTAGCCCTTGTTCTGGCTGCCAAGCCAGTGTTGCTCCTGCTTGTTGTAATGTAAAACCATTGGGTTCAATATCATTCACTCTATCGTGGGCTCCGCTGATAAAGTGATTGCTTCTTGATAAATAGTTAGCGGAACCATCGATGTAGCTTGAAAATTTCAGAGGAGCAGGTGTATTTGCAAAAGCTGGTGCTGATAATGAAGCAATAATTAAGCTTGAATAGAGTATACGCATCCGTGCTCCCTAAGGGAAAAAGAATTTTTATATCCCCCCCTTCCTGACCTTCCCCCTGAGGGGGAAGGAATGTTCTAACAAGTGCTGCTAGATACTTTCCTTCCCCCTCAGGGGGAAGGTCAGGAAGGGGGGAGTATAAAAGCAATCTTCAACTATCTTTTACTGTTCTACCCATCAATGCGTTCAATTACAAAGTCAAAAAATTATTTAACAACGCATGTCCATCCTGTGTCAACACCGATTCAGGATGAAACTGCACCCCAAACACCGGAAATTTCTTATGCCGTAATCCCATGATTTCTCCTTTATCACAACGCGCAGTCACTTCCAACTCATCAGGCAACGCCATTTCATCCACAATTAACGAATGATAACGTCCCACACGCAAGGGATTCAAAACCCCCTTAAACAATTCTTTTTCATGATGAGTAATAACAGATGCTTTTCCGTGCACAGGACAACGTGCACGCACAATCTCACCCCCATACGCTGCAGCAATCGCTTGGTGTCCTAAGCATACCCCTAAAATCGGCACAGTAGCGCCAAATTGTCTGACCACATCTATAGAAATACCTGCTTGCAGCGGCGCACAAGGGCCTGGTGAAATAATAATATGTGAAGGGCCTAAATCCAAAATTTCAGCGAATGAAATACCATCATTACGCTTTACACAACGTGCAAATCCCAGCTCTCCCACATAACGAGCCAGGTTATAAACAAATGAATCATAGTTATCAATCAATAAGATCATATGTTGTTAGAGCACTACGTAAAGCATTTGCTTTAAGAAGCGCTTCCTCATATTCATCGCGCGGATTGGAGTCTGCTACAACAGCACCGCCAGCTTGAAAAGTGATATCTTTATTTTTAATTGCGTAAGTACGAATAACAATGGAACTATCCATATCACCATTAAATCCAATATAGCCGATACTACCACAGTAAGGCCCTCGACAGGTGGGCTCTAACTCAGCGATAATTTCCATCGCGCGGATTTTAGGCGCGCCGGTAATGGATCCTCCGGGAAAAGTAGCACGCAACAGATCAACTGCATGAAAATGATCATGCAATTGACCAGTGATCACCGATACTAAATGATGCACGGCCGCATAACTTTCTAACCCGCATAATTGCAACACTTTCACACTATGGTCTTTACAAACGCGTGATAAATCATTTCGTAACAAATCTACAATCATGACATTTTCTGCATGGTCTTTTTCACTGTGAACCAGCTCTGCTATCCATTGCGCATCTTCTTCTTGGGTTTTACCGCGCGGACGCGTGCCTTTAATTGGACGAGTTTCTACTTTGCCTTGCGTTAATTTTAAAAATCGCTCGGGTGAAGCAGATGCCAGGATGGTATCATCCAATTGTAAATAAGCGGCAAAAGGCGCCGGATTTAACAAGCGTAAACGACGATATAAATCAAATGGAGACAATTGATCAGGCAAACGGGTTTTAAAACGCTGAGTTAAATTGGCCTCAAAGATATCGCCCGCTAAAATATAATCGATCACTTGGCCCACAGTAGTTTGATACTGCGCCGCAGTAAAATTAGTTTGAATGGCCTGTTCCTTAAGCGTAATGGAAGACACTGCAGGAAGTGGTGAAACAGTCGAAAGTTTATTTTGCAGCCATTGCAATCTTTCTTTTGCACGCGCAATCCGTGATGCGCCCTGCATAGGATAACCACTAGAAAAAATCCATGCTTTCTGCACACTATGATCGAATGCAATCACTAAATCATAAAACCCAAGAACAAGATCAGGAAAATTCATATCGTCTATTTGCCGGCCTTGAATTTTTTCTAAATGTTGGTAGAGATCATATGAAAAGAAACCGGCCGCTCCACCTTGAAAAGGAGGCAAGTCTGCGACCGTGGTCAAAGAAAATTTTTTTAGATTTTCTGACAATACAGTAAAAGGATCTCCTTCAAACTGTGATCCATTTAATCTAAGCACGCCATTTTTACTTTGCAGTACTAGAAAAGGGTCTACCGCAATAAAGCTATACTGACCGCAATGATCACGTAATTGAGCACTATCCAGAAAAATAGCACCCTGCTCTGCTGCAAAACCAGCAAAAACAGACAAAGGGTCCTGATAGGGAATGTCTTGTACCAAAGGACAAACCATGGATACTCCAAGAAATCATTGATGACTGGCGCGTATTATATGCTAAAATCTAGTGCTATCTATTTATTTAAGGCTGATTTCATGATTAAACTGTCCTTGGACAAACTCGCCAAGCTAGTAGGCCGCCCGTTTGCGGCACCCAATTGCGAGTTTCAGGGTATCAGTATTGATACCCGCACGTTGCTTCCAGACAATTTATTTATCGCAATCAAAGGCGAACAGTTTGATGGTCATGATTTTATCGCCGAGGCCGTTAAAAAAGGCGCAAGTGCCGCATTGGTTGAGCGCCAGTTAAATACCACCCTTCCACAAATTCAAGTACCTAATACAATCGATGCCTTAGGCACATTAAGCCATTATTGGCGTGACCGCTACGATCTTCCCATTATCGGGGTCACCGGCAGTAATGGCAAAACCACGTTAAAAAACATGATCGCTTCTATTTTACGCACAGCCTGCGGCAATCCCGCTCAGGTGTTAGCAACAGAAGGCAATCTCAATAATAATATCGGCTTGCCCCTTAATCTCTTGCGTTTAAATGCAGAACACCGTTATGCCGTTTTAGAAATGGGCATGAACCATTTTGGTGAAATTGCCTATTTGACTCGCTTGGCCAAACCCTCTATTGCAGTCATCACGAATGCAGCCGAAGCCCATTTAGAAGGTGTACAAACCATTGCAGGCGTTGCGCGTGCAAAAGGTGAAATCTTTCAAGGATTACAAGAACAAGGCATTGCTATTTTAAATAGCGATGATCCTCATTTTGCTTATTGGCAGAGCTTAATTGGCACCCATCGTTATTTAAGTTTTGGTTTAAAAAATCCATCTGATGTCACGGCAGTTATTAAAGACAACCCATCCATCGAATTACAGACACCTAATGGTGAACTATTTGTGACATTACCATTGCTTGGCACACATAATGTGATGAATGCACTCGCTGCCACGGCTGCAACGCTAGCATTGAATATTGATTTAACTGCAATTAAACAAGGCCTGGAACAAGTCGCTTCTGCACCTGGCCGTATGCAATCTTATTTTTTAGCCAACGGTGCTCATATTATTAATGACACCTACAATGCGAATCCTTTTTCATTGCAAGCCGCCGTCAATACATTATCTGCCTTTGCCGGAACTAAAATTATGGTATTAGGCGATATGAAAGAACTCGGCGCGGACGCTGAACAGTTACACTATGTTGCGGGCGAAAAAATGCGTAACGCTGGAATAGATTATCTTTTTACGCTGGGTAATTTGTCTGCTCTGACAACTGATGCGTTTGGCGTCCCTGCTAAGCACTTCACCGACTATAAAGCATTAGCTGCCGCTCTGCAGCCCTATTTATTAGAGCAAAATGTCACAGTATTAGTTAAAGGTTCACGCTCCATGCGTATGGAACGTATCATTACAGAAATAATGCCCGATGCACATCTTGAATCAGCCCATTAAAAAATCGAGGAAATAATCATGTCACTTAAAACACCTATTACAATCGCTTATGGTGATGGCATTGGTCCTGAAATTATGACGGCCACCCTGAAAATTTTAACTGCGGCCAATGCAGCCATTGATCCAGAAGTCATTGAAGTAGGAGAAAAATTATATTTAAAAGGCCTCACATCAGGTATTCCTGACAATGCGTGGGAATCATTGAAAAGAACAAAAGTATTGTTAAAAGGCCCTATCACGACTCCTCAAGGCGGTGGTTATAAAAGTTTAAATGTCACGCTGCGTAAAACATTGGGATTATTTGCTAATGTGCGGCCTTGTACGGCTTACGCTCCTTTTATTGCAACGTTGCATCCTAAAATGGACTTAGTTATTGTACGTGAAAATGAAGAAGGCACTTACGCGGGCATTGAACATCAACAAACAGACGAAGTCTATCAGTGCTTAAAGCTCGTCACTCGTCCTGGTTGTGAGCGCGTGATACATTATGCGTTTGAATATGCGCGTAAATTTAATCGCAAAAAAGTAACGTGCCTGACGAAAGACAACATCATGAAAATGACGGATGGTATTTTTCATCAAGTCTTCAACGAAATTGCGCTCGATTATCCCGAAATTCAAACTGAACATTTTATCATTGATATCGGCACAGCACTCGTTGCGGCGGAACCTGAACGTTTTGATGTCATTGTGACATCTAATTTATACGGCGATATTCTTTCGGATGTCGCTGCACAAGTAGCAGGCTCTGTGGGCATGGCGGGTTCCGCGAATGTTGGTAATCATGTCGCTATGTTTGAAGCCATTCACGGCTCAGCACCGACGATTGCCGGCAAAAAAATCGCAAATCCTTCTGGATTATTAAATGCAGCCATCCAAATGTTAATTCATATCAATCAACCAGAGACAGCGACTCTCATTGAAAATGCCTGGTTAAGAACATTGGAGGATGGCATTCACACAGCCGATATTTATTCTGAAAAATACAGCAAACAAAAAGCGAATACCGATGAGTTTGCCGATGCAGTCGTTGCGCGATTAGGCCAAAAACCCACGCATTTTAAACCCGTGGCTTATCAACAAGGCGTGCGTGCAAAAATAGAGTGTTATGGCGAGCGCAAAAAACCCGTGGTGAAAAAAGCACTGGTCGGTGTCGATATTTTTATAGATAACCCTAAATACACGCCCAAAGAGCTAGGCGAAAAAATAGCAAAAATAAATAGCGCGTTACAATTGGTCGTCATCACCAGCCGCGGTTTAAAAGTATGGCCCAACTGTACTATTGACGCACCTTATGCACATCATTGCAGCTGTCGATTTCAAGCAACAGCAGATATTAAAAACCTGCAACCGATTACCCATCAAGATATTATTGCGCTATTACAACAGTTCGAAGCCATTGGACTTGATGTGATTAAAACGGAAAACCTCTACACATTCGATGGAAAGCTAGGATTCTCGTTAGCACAAGGGCAATAACTCGCCTTCACCAAACGATCTCTAATCGCCAACCATTCCCCATTTTCCGGCACATCTTCAATCACAATCTGCTTGAATTGTTGATGATCTAAGTCCCGCAAAGTTTGATACAAGTCATGCGCATAAATTTTGGGATCAGTCGACATCTTAATACAAGTTATTTTCTGATTCACAACAGTAACAGGTGTTCTAACGACTAGCGCAATAGGCAAATCTTCTTCCGTCAACCTTGTTACTAATTGAGATATCTCATCCATCGACAATAGCCGAGTTTTGGTAGCTGGCGCATAATGTGTTTCAAGTGAGCCCGACACACGCGGAGCATGTTGCTGTGGGCTCAATAATTTTTCCTGCAATACTGCCTCAATTTGTGCGGCAGTAATCATCCCCGGCCTTAAAATAACAGGACGCTCACCGCTCATATCTACAATTGTCGATTCCAACCCAATGTCGCAAGACCCGCCTTCTAAGACCCAATCAACCGCATCGCCGAGTTCTTCACGAACTGCTGCAGCAGTCGTTGGACTGATACGCCCAAACCGATTAGCCGAGGGAGCTGCAATGCCACCACCAAATTGCTGCAATAACTGCTGAGCCACCGGATGATGCGGAATCCGTATACCAATAGTCTGTTGGCCACCTGTGACCCAATCTAAGACCCCCGCCGCCTTAGGCAAAATAAGTGTCAATGGCCCTGGCCAAAAAGCTTCTGCTAATTGCAATGCCTTCGGCGAAAACGTACTTACCCACTCT
>JAHFSI010000071.1 GCA_023265835.1 Legionellales bacterium | reverse complement strand
TTTGCAGGTGGGCAGGTTGATATTACCTCGGGTAAATTTGTTTTTTCAGCCAGCGAAGCTTATTTGATTGAAAATGGCAAAATCACCGTGCCGGTCAAAGGGGCGACATTGGTTGGGAATGGGCCTGAGGTGATGACTAAGATTTCGATGGTTGGGAATAATTTGCAGTTAGATACGGGAATTGGGGTTTGCGGTAAAGATGGGCAAAGCGTTCCGGTTGGGGTGGGGCAGCCTACGTTGAAGGTGGATATGATGACGGTGGGTGGGACTGCTGGTGAATGATGGCGGTTTATTTGATCCCCCCTTCCAATCGTCATTGCGAGCGAAGCGAAGCAACCCAGTTTTTTCGGCACTGCTTTCGAGCATAAAGGGTACTAATCAATGCTGAAAAGACTGGGTTGCTTCGCTTCGCTCGCAATGACGGCGAGCTGTTAACCCACATCAATCAAACTTTGCAAATACCGAAATAACTCCTTATCAGGACTTTCCTTCTTTTTCGCATTTCGAACCAATTGCCTCAACTGCTGTCTATCTGCAAGCGGAAATTCCACTAAAAATGCCTGTAAAACCTCATCTTCCCCCGTAACAAGCCTATCCCGCCATCGTTCAATCTGATGAAACAACGCCTTGCTTCGCTGACTTTTCAGCGCAAATTTATCCAGCGCGGCTTGAATCGGAGTGATATCTTCAACAGAACGCATCAGACGGCCAATATATTGCAGCTGTCTGCGCTTAGCACCATGGCTGGTGAGAGAACGTGCATCGATAATGGCTTGCAACAACACACTATCGAGAGGAACTTGTGACAACTGTGCCGCAGGTAGTTCAACCAAAACCTCGCCTATTTTTTGCAGAGCAATCATTTGGCGTTTACGTTTTGACTTACTATTCTCCAGCGGCACATCGTCTTGCATGTCAAGCGATTAGCTTATTGCTGTGCAGCCGGAGCAGCGTCTGCTGCAGGTGCTGCTTTTT
The DNA here is from genome assembly GCA_023265835.1 of Legionellales bacterium. Lineage (GTDB taxonomy): Bacteria > Pseudomonadota > Gammaproteobacteria > DSM-16500 > DSM-16500 > UBA4722. The sequence continues at coordinate 10,532 of JAHFSI010000071.1, read as the reverse complement.
TAGCGCTGTGATGATGCTTATGGCTTCCGCATTTTCCATGACGGGCTTTCTTTGCAGCGGGTTTAGCGACTGCAGGTGTAGCTTGGTCATTGCTGGCCATTTGTTGTGCGGTAGCTTCTTGAGTCGCAGCAGCTTCGTCAGCAGCGAATGCAACAGGTGCAGCGATAACAGATGCGCTAATTAATAGAGCGATAAATTTTTTCATGTTTGCCTTTCTCCAATGTTAATGTGAAGGCCGTTAGGATACTATAAAAAAATTAAAATGAATACGAGAGAAATAAAATATGGTTGATTTAGTTCAAGCAGGTTATAGCGCAGCACAACTCAAAACACTGGTTGCTGAAATTTTAGCCGAAACAACCCGGCAAGGTGCCAGCAGTGCAGAGGTAGAAATCGGTGCAAATAAAGGTTTTTCAGTGACTGTCCGCCAGGGGGATGTCGAATCAGTCGAATACCATCAAGATAAAGTGATTGAGATAACCGTTTATGTTGGCAAACGTTCAGGCTCTTCCAGTCTTTCAGATTTTCGGCCAGAAGCCATACGGTCAGCAGTGCAAGCGGCCTGTCATATTGCTCGTTTCACCGATGAAGATCCTTGCTCCGGCTTGGCTGATAAAAATTTGCTCGCCTTTAATTGTCCCGAATTAAAATTAGCTTATCCATGGCACATGACTGTCGAGCAAGCAATTGAAATGGCTAAAATCGGTGAAAAAGCAGGGCTGGCTTATGATAAACGTATTACCCATTCCGATGGCACCAGTATTTCCACTACAGAAGCTTGGAACGTCTATGGCAATACAGAAGGATTTATCGGTATTTTTCCTGTGACACGTCATGAAATGAGTTGTGTATTGATTGCCTCGGACGGTGATTCGATGCAGAGAGATTATAATTATGATGTGGTATGTGATCCCGACTTATTGACCTCTATTACGCAAATGACCGAAGAAGCAGCAAGACGTACGATCAGTCGGTTACATGCAAAATGTTTGACGACACGTCGTGTGCCCGTTATTTTTGCGGCAGAGGAAGCCAGAGGGCTGATCGGCCATTTTATGTCAGCCATTACTGGCAGCCATTTATATCGTAAATCGTCTTTTTTATTAGATCAATTAGGCAAACCTATTTTCCCTTCACCTATTTCTATTGACGAACGTCCTCATTTAGCTAAAGGCCTAGGCAGTGCACCTTTTGATGATGATGGGGTTGCAACACGTCCGAATGTTTTTATTAAAGAAGGCATTTTGCAAAGTTATAGTTTAGGTGTATACGCTGCCAGAAAGTTAGGAATGCAAACAACGGGCAATGCAGATGGTGCGCATAACTTGTTTATTACTACAGGCAAAAAAGACCTGCCTGCTTTGTTGAAAACAATGGGAACGGGATTATTGGTCACTGAATTAATGGGGCAAGGTGTTAATTTAGTAACAGGAGATTATTCACGAGGTGCAACAGGCCATTGGGTTGAAAACGGAGAGATACAATATCCGGTGGAAGAAGTCACGATAGCAGGTAATTTGCGTGAGATGTACCAGCATTTAGTCGAAGTCGGAAATGATGTGGATATACGCGGAAACATCAGAACAGGCTCTATTTTGTTGGAAGAAATGATGGTTGCGGGAGATTAGGGCCTAAGAGAAATTCTCTCTAATAAATTATGCCGAATTTTTCTTGTTCTGATGTCACGCTCCTCAAGAGCAGCATTTATGTTGACGAAAAATAACGCATCTTCAACAACTTTTTTATCAGTGATTATTTTATTTTCATACAACCATTCTGTAACTTCAGTCCATTTCCATAAAGGTGATTTTTCAGAAAGACGCATAACAGGAGAAGGAAACGATTGTCGTCGTTTTCCTTTTATCCATAAGGAAACAGTTTGTCTTGTTACTTCAAGTCTTTTAGCAATTTCTGATTCAGTTACTAAATTATCAGGCGCAATGCTTGTAACTTCAATATCAATAGATTGTATATTTTTTATTGCAGAAACAACTGCTTCTTCAAGAGAAAAAGCTTCGCGATCAAAGTTTAAATAAATTGCGCCATTACGAAAATTGATTAACGCGTCATCACAACCGGCCTCATAAAGACTATCTTCTAAATTATCGATATCTTCAGATATATGTTTCAAAACAATTGTAAATTGAAAGGTTTTTATTGGTTTCATTTTTCATCCTCCGCATGTTGACATTGATCCACTAATTTTTCAATTTGCCGTGAATGGTTATAGGGATTTCTTGGTGTTGACCATACCGACATTTGATGTCCTTCTCTTGTATGCAAAGGACAAAGTAATCTTCCCCAGGCATGAGCAGATTTACCGGAATCTTTATAAATCCAACCATTTTTTTCAGCATATAAAATTGCAGCCTCAATTTCTTTATTTGGGTGTTTTGGTCTTTTTGCCATTAAGGGGTTTCCTTTTAAAATGAAGTATAGCAGGTTGTTGACTAATGTCAACAATGATAGATTATTAATATTAATTGTCTAAGGAGTTCTCCGTAGTTGCTTCTCTTCTGCTGGCTCTGAAGATAGAGCAGCCGCAGCTGTTTTTCTAGTGGTATATTCCACAAGCTGTTCCCGCAAATTACGTAGTCCTTTTGTTTGTTGCGCATTTGAAGGAGGATTTGGTTCCAGTAACCCAGTTACTGTTCGAGTTAATTTATCTATTGCTGCGTTATACTGTGTTTCATCCGTAATAACTTGAGGTTTTTGTTTTGTAAAAAACAGAGCAATCATTGATTTTTTCTTTTTAGGACGCACATAATCCTGTAAATCTTGCAATGTTTTTTCTATTTCGTGAAATTTTTCCGGCACAGTAGCTCTTCCACTTTTTATTTTTGTTTGACTTCTGAATTCACTTGCGCTCATGAAAAGAGAAGGGCGCTCTACACCATACCGAGAATGCTTCGCGTCATAATCAATATCTTGTACGACGCCTTTATCATCGCGTGCCACGCACAGAGTGTAATAACCACCATATTCTAAATTACCTCCCGGCATTTTGTCCCCTGGAGGGATAGAACATTTAAATCTATTATCAGAATTATTACTGAGTAATTTTATTTTTACCAACATATCGCGAATGAAGTTGCCATGCGCAACTAAAAAAGTTAGTTTAGCAGGGTATTTATTTTGCTCTTGTATGGCATCAACGGGTACATGTTTCGCTTCATTCCGCTTTTTTTCTTCAGGAGGCTTTTGGCCAGGCAACCCCTTTACTATTTTTTGCGCGGCACGTTCTACTCGTTGGTCTTGTTCTTCTGGATCAGAGCTGTTTTTTTCAAAGGCCGTAGGCGAAATATCAACCGGCACCGCTCGTGCGCGCAGTTCAGAGAACGTTTTCTCTATCTGTTTTTTCCCCGGTTTTTCCTCGGATTGATCAGAGCTCTGTGCAAATTCACGTTGCAGCCAATTATGTTTTGTTTCAGTATATTCACGTTCAACCGTGACTTTACGAATTTTTCCTGGGCTCAGTGTTGAATGCGCGGTAGTTTCAGCAGCTCTGCTCACTGGCGAGCTATTGATATCCACTTTTTCATCAATCAGCCCGCATGAATGCAAGGCATCCACTCCTGCCGTGTGCACCATTAATGATAAATGTAAATCTCTTTTTGTTTGTTTTGCGAAATTCAATTTTCTAGAAAAAGCATTTGTTAAGTGCAGTGCGGTCAGAGGCGTGTCTCGTCTGAGGCCTATGCGTTTAAATATTTCTGTCGATTCATCATGTCTTTTTAAAATAAATAGTTCAATGGTCGCATCTGGATTTTTTAATTTAGCTGCAGCGAATTGATTTATTTGCGCGGAGGCATTTTTATGGGCGATGAGTGAGGTGATATATCTTATTTCAGCCATTGTTCTATTTTGTTGATAATTAGCATCATGTCGTGCATCTTGTCTTTTTTTAAACTCTGAATCCGCACCTTTTTTATCTTGTAGCCATTTGGGCGTCTGACCTGTGTCTGTTTTGGTAGAATTTTTCCAAGACAAAAAAGCATCCAATTCTGCCGCTGCTGATTTTACATCAGGTACTTGTGATTTTAGTTCATCTAATTTAGCAACTAACTCCGCTGTATTGAGTCCATCATATTTTTTCCAACCAGCTTGAGCGGGATTGAAAGGTTCAAGTTTAGCATGTTCACGCGTTAACCATCTGTCGAGACTTGCTTGAAAAGGCTTTGCAATTTGCTGCGCGTTTATTTTGTTTCCCGCGAGTCTTTCTAATGTGAGCCACTCTTGAAAAATTTTTGGATCGGGCGAGGTTCCTTCAAAACATGCGCCATAAAGTTTAGCTCGATCTTCTTTTATCCATTCTTGAAAAATTTCTTTATCAGAAAAAAGACCATCAAGAAATTGTATATTGAGTATTTCTGATTTGTGAATTTTGAGCCCATCTGCATAAGCTGCTAAATAATCATTTATATTAATTTCAGGATCTTTGCTCTCCATATCTTGCTTTTTTATAGCAGCTATCATTTCTTCAAGCAGCCTAAGTTCTTTGCTTGGTTCGATTTCCATTCCTTTTTTTAGTATATTGGCTTTATTTATTCTTATTAATTCTTCTAATTCACTGATTTTCATAAAAACCTCGTTTTAATATAAGAAGCTACATGTGTTGAGTATAGTCAATAAATCACATAAAATCGCTCTTAGGCAATGTAGCTTTATTTAATAGAAAAATTAATTAATTGATTTTAATGATATTTTTATAAATTTTCGTGATCCGTTTTGATTGAATCATAACTATGCAGGAGCAACTCTATGAAGAAAAGACTCAAAGCAGGCCGTTTTTTTATGACATCCTTGCTCCTTTGCGTGATCACCTGCATGAGTGCCCTGGTTCAACTTGCCGAGGCGGTGGCCCCAGCTTCAACATTGCCCTCCATTAAAATCGGATCAACCAGCGCATTGACAGGTGTTGCGGAACCCCATGGGCGGAACGTTACACTTGGAACGCAGCTTTATTTCGACCGCATTAATCAAACAGGCGGCATTCAAGGACGAAAAATAGAATTTATCACCTTAGATAACAAATATGAGCCAATATTAGCTGGCGCATTGACTCGTCAATTAATTGAAACAGACCATGTTTTGGCCCTTGTCGGATTACATGGATCAGCGATTGTTGCAGTGGTTCTGCCTATTGTGACTGAAATGAAAACGTTATTGTTTGGTGTATGGTCTGGGCCTGATAGTTTATATCAGGTACCTGCGAACCGTTATGTCATGAATTTTCGCGCTTCTTATGGAGAAGAGGTGGCTGAAACCATCAACGGATTATTATCGATAGGCGTTAAACCCAGTGAGTTTGCTTTTTTTACTCAAAATGATCCATCGGGAGATTCTGTTTATAATGCGGCGATCAATGCATTGAAAGCATCGGGTTATCAAGATGCTGATCGCCTGCCCCATGGTCGTTATATGCGTAATACATTAAATGTTGAGCTCGCTTTAGCTGATATCTTGGATCAATTCAAAAAAGCACCCCCTAAAATCATGATCTTGGGCGGTTTGGCAGAGCCTAACGAAAAATTTTTTCACTTAGCTAGAAAAGAATTTCCTCATACTCGTTTTGTTGTCATCTCCGGCCAACTGAATCCTAAAAAACTGACTAAAAACGATGAAGACTATGTCATTGCCACGCAGATTGCTCCTCCGCTTACTTTAGATCTGCCTGCCGTGCGAGAATATAAAGAAGATTTGCAAAAATATGGAAAAGGTGCGTTGCCTTCTTATGCATCATTTTATACGTATATCGCAGCGAGAATTTTTGTAGTGGGCCTGCAGCAAGCGGTGGCACAAAATAAATTAACGCGTGAAGGAATTATTGATGTTTTAGAAAATTTGTCTAATGTAGACATTGGGATTGGGGTGCCAGTTAGTTATAGTAAAACAGATCACACAGCCATGCATAAAGTCTGGGTCACTGTTTACAAAAACGGCGAATTTATCTTAACAAGTTGGCCAAAACTAAAAAAAACCATCTCAACGCCCTAACTATAAATTAAAATCTTCCCCTAAATAGACTTCTCGCACCGTTTTGTTCGTCAAAATAATTTTTGGTGTTCCTTCACAAATAATTTCACCCTGATTAACAATATAAGCGCGCTGACAAATATCCAAAGTTTCTCGTACGTTATGATCAGTAATCAATACTCCAATGTTCCGATTACACAAATGCGTAATAATCTGTTTAACATCAATAACAGAAATAGGATCAATTCCTGCAAAAGGCTCATCTAACAAAATAAATTTAGGGTCTGTTGCCAGTGCACGGGCAATTTCAACTCGGCGCCGTTCGCCACCCGATAAACTAATGCCTAATGTATCGCGTATGTAAACAATATTAAACTCTTGTAACAATCGTTCCAGGATTTCTTGGCGTTGTGCTTTGGTTAAATTATCACGCAATTCTAAAATAGCCATGATATTATCGGCCACACTTAATTTACGAAATATCGACGCTTCTTGCGGCAAATAACCCATGCCCAATTTTGCCCGGACATGCACCGGCAAATGCGTAATGTCTTGGCCGTCCAAAATAATGGTGCCATGGGTGCAGCGAACTAAACCTACGATCATATAAAATGAAGTCGTTTTCCCCGCGCCATTGGGCCCCAGCAGCCCAATAATTTCACCTCGGTTGACTTCAAGCGAGACATTTTTTACCACGTCGCGTGATTTATATCGTTTACTAATATGATTGACACGTAATGTATTCATTTTTTGGGTTGATCTGATTCAATGGTGATAGTGGCCCGGCCTTCTTTTGACGCGGGAGCGGTGACGATTTGGTCTTTTATATTATAGATAATGTGCGGCCCATGAAAGCTATTTTCTTTTTGTGTCACGACCACATCTTGCTCTAAGACAACAGCTGATATAGCAGGATAAAATTTAATGATCTTGGCCTCTGCATGTAGCATGGGATCACCTATTTTGGGTATGGTGCTATATTCAGCCAGTTTGGTAATGCCGGTTGCAACTGCTTCAATGATTTTATGCTGTTTATTTTTTCGTGTCACCAAACGATCGGCTGTCAAATGCGAACTGCCTTGATCGACTTTCACATTTCCTTCATACGTATCAACGCCTGTTTTATAGTTAAATAGCGAAGAATCAGCAACAATATTAAATGGTTTCTCTTGATCATCAGGCAATGCAATAGCCAACATAGGCGCTAATCCTACTATGATCAAGATAAGGAGATTACGATGAGGAACCAGGTGCATATTCACCTCGTGCTTGGGAAAGTAATTGGATGGTGCCTTCATTCAAATTAGCCAGCATGCCTAATCCATGGATAGTCGTGCTCGGTTGTATCAATGTAACATTATCATCTGTTTGCGCAATTTGTTTATCCGGAAAAACAGTCAACGTCGTGGTGGTCATGGTTGTGGTGGGATTGGCGCTATCACTAATATGATGAATGACCACATTGTCCCAAAAGTAAATTTTATCTAAACCTTGCGTTGCTTTGGCAAAGTGCGAATTGATATACCAAGGCTCTGGTGATTGCCGGTATAACGTAATATGAGGCGCGTCAATATCAGTCGTATCATTGTCTGCATAGTGGACCATTTTAGGTGATTCCACTTTCAAGGAAGGGTGTCCTTCTTTATTGATAATGAGTGCGACAACATTTTCCATAAACGCATCCGGGCGATGCGCTGCATCGACAGAGAGCATGGTTGGATGCTTAGGACCAAAGAGCGACCACAAACTAAGACTGATGGTCAAGAGCATTAAAAAACTGATGATCACATTTTTTAATGACAACATGACGATTACCTTGTTAAATAGGAATCAATGATAGTTTGATAAGTTCCTTGTGCGTGCATGATAAAATCACAAACCTCGCGTGCTGCACCTTTCCCTCCTTTATTTTGCGTAGTCCAATGGACATATTGCTGCATAATTTTAGGCGCATTGGCAACTGTGATAGCAAGCCCCACTCTGCTGAGTATAGGAAGGTCCGGCAAATCATCTCCGGTGTAAGCAATTTCTTCATCTTTTAAACCGAGTTTTTGTTTTAGTTCTTCATAAGCAGCCAGCTTATCTAATTGTGCTTGGTAAACATGTTTAATACCTAAGTCTTCCATCCGACGCTTAATAATGGGCGAGCTGCATGCGGTAATGATGGCAACCTCAACCCCTGTCTGCAGTAAATGCCTCATGCCTTGTCCATCATGCACATGAAAATGCTTGGCCTCAATGCCCCCGCTACCATAAGGCATGCCGCCTGCTGTCAGTACGCCATCCACATCAAAGGCAGCCAGGCGAATTTTTTTTGCTTTATCTATTAAGGTACTCATTAGACAACTCCTGCTCGTAAAATATCATGTAAATGCACGATGCCAATCGGATGATTTTCTGGATTGACGACAATGAGTGAGGTGATTTTATGAGTTTGCATCATGTGTAATGCCTCAGCGGCCAAGGTATTTTTTGTGATGACTTTAGGCATAGAAGTCATGACTTGATGAATGTAAGTATTATGAATATCCGTGTTCTTATCAAAAGCACGACGTATATCACCATCCGTAAAAACGCCGGCCAATCTATTATCATCATATACGATAGTGGTCATGCCTAATTTTTTTTGCGTCATTTCTATCAAGGCTGTTTTCAGCAAAGCATCATAGTTTACTTTTGGAATGGCATGACCAGTGTGCATCAGCTCATCAATACGTAATAATAATTTTTTTCCTAATGTACCCCCTGGATGGGACCGTGCAAAATCTTCGGCGGTAAAGCCGCGTTTTTCTAATAATGAAATAGCTAGGGCATCACCCATGACGAGGGCGGCGGTCGTGCTGGAAGTCGGTGCCAGCCCCAGAGGACAAGCTTCTTTTGACACGCTGACATCAATATTGATTGTGGCCGCTTTTGCTAGCGTTGATTGTGGATTGCCTGTCAGCGCAATCAGCACAAGGTCGAGCCGCTTAATAAAAGGCAAAATGGCCAAGATCTCTTCTGTTTCACCTGAATTTGACAAGATGAGCAATACATCTTTGGCAGTGATCATGCCAAAATCACCATGCTTTGCTTCGCCAGGATGGATAAAAAAGGCAGGGCTACCCGTACTTGCAAAAGTGGCTGCGATTTTTTTACCAATATGGCCTGATTTGCCCATACCCATGACAATAATTTTGCCCTCGCATGCTAGCAATTGCTGACAGGCGGCAGCAAAAGTATGATCAATTCGAGCAACAAGCGTGTGGATGATGCTGGCTTCAGTTTCGATGACGGCGCGGCCCAAGGCACAGATTTTTTCGATATCATACATGAGATAAAACTACCTTATAGGACTTATGGATAGGCGTTAAGAGGGGTATTTTAACATTTATGTATCTATTAGGCATAAAAATTTTTTTACTAAAATGGTATGAGTTGTTATACTGCTGAACAATAGATCAAAATAGACGGTTATGAAAAATTTTATTGAAATTAACAAGTTAGCATTTAAACGCGCTGAGCGTGTTATCTTCAATGCCGTTGATCTTTTAGTCCCTCAAGGTAAAATTACTGCCATCATGGGGCCAAGCGGTACTGGTAAGACAACCTTGTTGCGGTTAATCGGAGGGCAATTGGTTCCGGAAACCGGCAGTATTAAAGTAGCAGGGCAAGAAGTTCCTCAATTAAGTCGAGGCGGTTTATACCAATTACGTAAACGCATGGGCATGCTATTTCAAACAGGGGGCTTGTTCACCCATTTAACGGTTTTTGAGAACGTGGCTTTCCCTTTGCGCGAGCATACTCGGTTGAGCGATGCTATGATACGTAGTTTGGTATTGATGAAATTAGAAATGGTGGGCTTGCGTGGCGCAAGAAATTTAATGCCTAGTGAACTGTCGGGCGGCATGGCTAGACGAGTGGCATTAGCACGCGCCATTGCATTGGATCCGGAATTAATCATGTATGATGAACCGTTTTCGGGACAAGACCCTATATCCATGGGCGTGCTGGTTAAACTCATACGAACTTTAAATGATGCACTAGGACTGACCACCGTGATTGTTTCTCATGATGTTCAAGAAACATTAAGCATTGCTGATTATGTCTATGTCATTTCAGATGGCGGTATTATTGGCCAAGGCAACGTTGATTCTATTCAACACGATCAATCCTCTCAGTTACAACAATTTTTACGCGGCTTACCGGATGGCCCAGTGCCTTTTCATTATCCTGCCAAGACATTGATGAACGATTTAATGAGTGAGAGCAGACATGATTAATCACGCGGCAGCCTTAGGACAGCTTGGCATTGATGTAGTACGAAAATACGGCAGGGCCGGCATATTATTGTTTGGCTCCCTTTTTCGTATGCCCAATATACGTAAAGGGTTCCCCTTGGTGGTACAACAAATTTATGCAGAAGGTGTGCTGTCTTTAGTAATTATTATAGTGTCCGCACTATTTATTGGAATGGTAGTGGCTTTGCAAGGTTATCATACCTTATCAAAATTTGGTGCATCACAACAATTAGGGCCTTTGGTTGCACTGAGTGTGGCGCGTGAATTAGGCCCTGT
>JAHFSI010000070.1 GCA_023265835.1 Legionellales bacterium | reverse complement strand
CGGAACAAACGCCTTTAATTGCACGAGAAGCAGTGCGTTTATTGCATGAAGCAGGCATTCCGGGCGCAGTATTACAACTTTTGCCTGGTCAAGGAAGCGTGGTGGGCGCAAAATTAGTGGAAGACCCTCGTATTGCAGGCGTCATGTTCACGGGCTCTACGGAGACAGCACAACTCATTCAGCAAACATTGGCTAAACGGCCAGGCCCTTTAATTCCTTTGATCGCAGAAACAGGCGGGCAAAATGTCATGATTGTTGATTCTTCTGCCTTGCTTGAACAGGTGGCGGCGGACGTGTTGTTGTCAGCATTCGATAGCGCTGGGCAGCGTTGTTCTGCGTTACGTGTTTTGTTCGTACAAGATGATATTGCAGAGCCTTTGCTGACGATGTTACAAGATGCCATGGCCGAATTGACCGTGGGTGATCCGAGTTTATTAGCAACCGATGTTGGCCCTGTGATCGACGAGGATGCGTTGCATAGGTTAGAAAACCATCTCGTCAGAATGCAAACCGAAGGAACGCTATTATATCGGGTTCCGATGAAAGCATTGCCGCCAGGCCATTTTTTTGCTCCCGCCATGATAGAAATAAAAAAATTAAGCGTGTTAAAGAGAGAAGTGTTTGGCCCTATCCTGCATGTGGTACGTTATTCTGCAAAAGAGTTAGATCAAGTATTAGAAGACATTCATCAAACAGGTTATGGGCTAACCTTAGGAATACATAGCCGCATTCAGGCCACGGTGGACTATATTAAAAATCGCGTAGCGGTTGGCAATATTTATGTAAATCGTAATATGATAGGCGCTGTGGTCGGCGTACAGCCATTTGGAGGAGAAGGGCTTTCGGGTACTGGGCCTAAAGCAGGCGGGCCGTATTATCTGCCGCGACTATGTGTTGAGCGAGTCATCTCCATCAACACCACGGCAGCGGGAGGCAATGCAACATTGGTTTCTTTAAGTGAGGGTCCATAATATGACACATGCGCATCACCACCACGATCACTCGCATTCTCATGCGGCCCCGCAATCTTTTAATTTGGCCTTTGCCATTGCCGTGTCGCTCAACCTTGGTTTTACTCTCTTTCAAATTATTTTTGCTTTTTTAGCCAATTCCATGAGTTTGATGGCCGATGCCGTACATAATTTTGGAGATGTGTTTGGATTAGTATTGGCATGGGGAGCAAATTGGCTGCTGATGCTGCCCGCCCGTAAGCGTTACAGTTATGGTTATAAAAAAACAACTATTTTGGCTGCAATCACCAATGCGCTCATTTTAGTATCCACCACTATTTTAATTGCTTATGAATCCATCAATAAATTTTTCCATCCCGCAGAAGTGAATGCGTCTATTGTGATTATCGTTGCATTGATCGGTATCTTTATTAATGGGGGCACTGCTTTATTATTTATGAAAGGGGCGCATAACGATTTAAATATCAAAGGCGCGTTCTTGCATTTGTTAGGGGATGCGTTGATTTCTATTGGTGTTGTGGTGGGAGGCGTTTTGATTTTATATACGCATCGATTATGGTTAGACCCTGTGATTGGATTAGGCATTGTCATCGTGATTTTTTGGGGCACTTGGGGGTTGTTGCGTGACTCAGTGCGGTTAATCATGGATGCAGTCCCGCGTCATATTGATGAGAATAAAATTCAAGAATTTTTTCAGAATTTGCCGCAAGTACAAGCCGTGCATGATTTACATATCTGGGGCTTGAGCACAAAAGAAGTCGCACTGACGGTACATCTTATTATGCCGGGTGCTTGTTTGTCTGATGCAGACTATGAACGAATTAATGCTGTACTCAAAGAAAAATTTAACATTGATCATGCGACCATTCAAGTTGAAATGGGCAGTCCGGACTATCCTTGCAAGCGTAGTGAAATTTGCTAATGATGAATTTTATTAAAAAAAATCGCATTACTGGTTGGCTGACCGCTTTTATTTCTCTGCATGTTATTGTATGGACATTAGCACCCGTGTTTGTTCGTTTTACTTTGCCCATGGATTCCATGGAAGGTGCTTTATGGGGCAGGCAATTAGAGTGGGGATATGACAAAAATCCTTTTATGAACGGCTGGTTGACCGCGCTTGCACTCAAAATAGATGGGCATAGCGGCTGGGCGATTTATCTTTTTAGCCAGCTTTCGGTAGCTATCTGTTTTTGGGCAATTTGGCAATTAAGCAAGAAGATAGTACCGCCGCTTTATGCGCTACTAGCAGTGCTGCTATTAGAAGGCATGCAATATTATAATTTTCATGCCATTGATTTTAATGACAACACCTTGGAATTGGCCCTGTGGGCATTGACGGCTTTGTTTTTTTATCAAGCGCTGCAGGCTAATAAATTATGTGATTGGCTGTGCACAGGGTTATTTGCCGGTTTAGGAATGATGACAAAGTATTATACCGGCTTGCTCTTATTGCCAATGGCATTGTTATTATTGCTACATACTCAAGGACGTGAACAATTTAAAAGGCCTGGTTTATATCTTGCTGTCGTTGTTTTTCTTGCAGTGATTACACCGCATGTTATTTGGTTGTTTTCACATGATTTTGTCACGCTGGATTATGCAGTAGGACGAGTGACAAGCCCACCTACCTGGCTTAATCACTTATTTTTTCCCGCACAATTTGCATGGCAGCAATTTGAAGTGTTATTGCCTAGCTTATTGTTATTTTCTTTGTTATGGATTGGGAAGAAACCCTGGCGGTTAGTGCCTTCTTTGAAAATTAATTCGTTTGATAAAGCTTTTTTATTTTGGATAGGCATGGGGCCTTTTTTGCTGACGGTTTTATTGTCTCTTATAACGGGAATTAAATTACGGGCAGGATGGGGGCAGCCGTTGTTATCGTTATGGGGATTAATTTTAATAGTTTGGCTGCAGCCTTATGTGACTTCGACAAAATTTTATCGTTTTTTAGCGGTGATATTTGGATTTCTAGCATTGACTGTCATGGGTTATTGCATTGCTTTGATACGCGCTGATGCGCCATCCAGCGCAAATTATCCTGGAGAGAAAATAGCGGCCGTATTTACCCAATATTGGCATGAAAAATACCATGCCCCTTTAAAATATGTCGCGGGCTCCCGTTGGCTTGCGGGAAATATTGCGTTTTATTCCATGGACAAACCGCAAGTATATGTCGATTGGAGCCATCGAGTGAGTCCGTGGATAAATGAAAAAAAATTAATAAAAAAAGGCGCTGTTTTTGTGTGGGACTTATCTGAGGAGATACATGTCACGCCAGATGAGGTGATGAAGCGGTATGAGAACATGAGCAAAGCACAATTTTATGAATTTGCTTGGTTAAGAAATAAAGCAGCGCCGCCTGTAAAAATCATGGTAGCGTTTTTGCCGCCAGCTCAATGAAATGCCTAATAAATATTATTCATTAAAGGCTGTTGACAATTTTACAATCAAATGATGTAGGCACTGTGTCTAAAGGTAAACAATAAGAATAACTGATCTAACCCCGCTTTAGTAGACAAGACAAATCAGCGAGGTTTTTTGGTGTATGGGAGATTTGTATTAATCAATTTTATCGATCAGTTTTTTTCTAGCTGTAGAGTGACGCTCACGTAACTCAATGTCAATGTATTTATCTGTAATCGCAGAAGAACTATGACCAGCATCATCACGAACATGTTCACGCGGTCTAATTTTTACATCATCAGAAATACCAGTATGGCGCAGCCAATGAACTGTTGCTTCAAGTAAGCAATCTGCGTCTTCATTAAACCCATCATGTTGCAATCGAATAATAGTTTTATCAAAACAACGTTGAACAATTTTTCTTATATATGTTGTATTAGAAATTGCGCCTTTACCTTTGGTCTTTGGCAATAACGGAGACTTGTCGGCAAAAGAAGGAAGAGGTGAAAGATGCAGAGATTTTCTATATTTCTTCAGCGCTTCTAGCATAGCATCGCTTACAGAAATTTGCCGCTCCTTGTTACCTTTTCCAACAGTTTTGAACCACCATAGCCCGTCATGATCGCGATAAAAATCTGACATTGTGGGCGTCCATCTTTCACTTGTAGCTAACTCTGAAATGCGTAAATACATTGCATATAGCGCTGTCATTATAAAAAGCGTGCGATGATCTTTGGAATTTTCGTTAGCCATTAGGTTGGCGGTTTCAATTACATAATGCCATTGTAATTCAGATAAACGTCTTATTTTTCGTTTTCCATGATATTTTCTAATATATTTATTTTTTTGTCGAAAATTTAATATAGGGTTAACTTCAGTGTATTCTTCTTGAATCAAAAAATTAAAAAAACTACTTAAAATAGCAAACATATCTTTTAATGCCGAAGAAGACATTTCGTAATTCTCTGCACTTGCCTTTTTTCCAGAACGAAAATCTGATTTTGAAATCGTCACAACAAATGGCCGCCATTCTGAATTAGGTACGCGACTTCCCTTTTTTTCAATAAAGCGAGGAGCTTTTTTAATAGCTATCCATGATAGTGGCGGGGATTGACAAAATTCAATATATTCTTCCAGGTGTGACCGCCGTAACTCTTTAATATTTTTTTCTACAATGAGCCATGACCATTGTAGTAATCTTTCAATTTCTCTTCGATAGGAATTAAAGGTAGCAACACTACCATTATATGCTTTCAAAAAACCCAAGGCTTGTTGATATTCTTCTAATTGTGTTTTATTTAGTTTTGTTTTATGTTGATCTCTATGAATATCATTACATTCATCTATATTATCGAATAGAGGAAGAGGAGTAGTTAAGTTTGCTACCATTTCTATATCTGCCAAAATTGATCCTTTTCCCAATTTGAGATAAAACCCATTTTTTTAATAGGTAAATGTTTATATTCTTGTAATAAATTAAAAAGATTATTTTTCCAATCGGATGATGGAGAGATGGTTTTTAATAACTGAATTATAATGAATGCTTGTTGATAAAATTTTCCATTTTGATGAATTTCATTTGGAGCATTTCTTGGCGGATAATGAAAATTTCTATTCCACAAACGTTCGTGATGAGCGCAAATATTTCTTATTTCAATTAAGCTTACAATCCATGACTCTAATGTTTTAAATGATTGCCCTAACCGCGAAGAAATTATTTTTTTATCACAGCGGTTTTTTAAATTATAAAAAACCTTCGACCATGTTCCGAAAGTTAAACACTCTATGATGATCCAACTTGGCGGAAACTCAGGGTCACAATATGTTTCATAATAATGCTTTATGAGTGGATTTTTCCGAGATTTTTGTAGTTTAATTATTTGTTCTATAAAATCTAAATGATGCCTCGTATTAGCAAAAAGCTCTGATTTTAGATACCAAAATGGGTTGTGTTGTGGGCTCATTTCTTCTGAAATAGATACTCTGAATGCTACTTCAATTCTTTCAATGGCATCATTGACTAGAAGACGTAATTTACGATCAAAAACATATAAGCTCCAAGCATCCTCAAAATCTACTTTTGAGTTGTTGGAATTCAATAAGGGTTTGGCGTAAGAAAAAAATCTATAAAATCCGGTGAATAAGACGCATTGTTTAGCAAAATGTTCGTCTTGTATGATTAGGCCGCGTTCTTTCAATAACTCGAGCTGATCAGTTATTGAGAGCGCATTTCCATTATATTTTATTTTTTCATATCCCATAAAGCAAAAGCCCCGTCCTGGTGCGCATCGTTGAGAGGCGTGACGGGTTCTATCGCTCAATAGTATATCCCAATCGTGCCGCGAACGCAATTATTTAATAACAAGCATTTATTGATAATAGTATATTAAAATCAATCAACTAGCGAGATAATATCGATTTTTAATGGCATTGTAAATAGATCGATAATAACAATTATCACACTTATCTTGTCCCTCAGGCACGATGCTTTGCTTAGCACTCTCAATTCGCCACGCACTGCGTGGCGAATTGAGATAACTTCATTAAAAGATTCGCTTACAGCCGTAAGCGAAACAATAATATTGTAATTATCACATGGGGTATCTTCCCCAAGATGAAGTAAATTTGGATTCCAATTGAGTCATTTCTATAGTGTCGTAATATTCCTATTTCCTTTTAATTTTTGATTTTAATGGGCCCATTTTCTTAGCTGTAAATCCAGATTCGGGACCTTGTCAATTTCAACCCAACCTCGACCAAAGGTTTCATCCATCTCGTCACTGCCATGAAAAGTGAATTCTGTTCTATCTAAAGCATCGCTTACTCTATAATCAATTTCTACATCTACGAGAAGAAAGTGAAATTCTCCTTTCCATCTAATGATTTTATAGCTAATTTTGACATTCAATCACTCCATATTCACCCTGTTTCAGGTAAAGGCTTTGCGCCATCTAATTTTTGGGTTGTCAAACTTTACTTTCTTTGGATCAAATTTTTCTGGCTCATATTTTCCTCCCACCCACCCCAGCAATTCTTTGTGCTCTTTGTGTCGAGGATTTTTTATGATAGATACAAAATTCTCATATCCTGGTATACCGCCAACATCTTCTGGCGGACAAGCTCGTGCGCCTGCAACACAAACGGGATATTTATCAAAATTTTTCTCCTGTTCTCCCTCAAATTCAACCAGATGCCCCCAGCTGTCACCAAAATCATAAAGATATAACATCCCATGGTTTGCTTCTGATCTCATGTAATGCTCTACCTCCACATCCCAACCCGCTAGCATCGGATGCACATCTTCACCATCATCACTTGGAATACCGATATGTTCTTTTTTTCCAGTAGCTGGATTGAAGACCCTAAACTCATGGAGGTGAGAATCAGTCCAGCCCATGGCATCTTGAATGGCTACATGCAAGTCCCAAAAAGTGCATTGTTTTTTAATTTGGATACATCGCCATATGGCTGGCTTGATATCTTGCAAGGTGATCTTGAACTGAAATACGACTTCGTTTGACATTTTTTCTCCTGACTAGTGTGCTGCCTTCAACAAGCAGCATTTTTTAAATTTATTACCGCTATTGCATGGACAAAGGTCATTTCTTCCTACCTGTTCACCAGATAAATTTAACGCAAACTTTTTCGTGATGGATTTTTTGCTTGCTTTGTCTCGCATTCTTTCTTTAAACATCACATAATGTTTTTCTAATCTTCCGGCATAATTTTTGTCCTGTTTTAAAATGTCCTGAAAAACAGCCAAAAATTCGTTTTTCAGCGGGTTTTTGGTTGGTGGATCGCATGTCACGCCCGACATTTGTCTATAATGTTCATGGCTCGTTCCCCACCATGTTTTATAGTATTCTTCTGGCTCCCAGGCATAATTTAAAGCTGCCCATGCTTTTGTAGGGTTTACTGAAACAATATTGATGATGACCTTGCGACAGTCGCAATCCAAGTCAGGACAGAACAGCTCAAGAAAGGCATAATTGCCTGGCGGTATATATTTATGAACACCGTTATCAAGAACAAAGATGTTCCTGAACTCGCTTTCAACAAGCTCCGGAAACTCTTCAAAAAACGATGAGAATATCATTCTAAACCTCCTCAAAAAAATGCTTTTTTAAGTGTATCTCAAGCGCCCCGGCCATTCTATCAACATCAATATCCCCATTGCTTTTATAAAAGCTATACCGTCCTATAAATAAAAACAGTTTTTGATTCTCATCAAATGAATTATTTAGTAGACTTAGGTTTCGAAGACCAGTATATTAGCCGGAAATTAAGTCGTTTTATATCTCTTTTTTTAAAAACCCAAGGATATAAAATAACGATCGTTTTTGTGAACTATCAGATAGACAATGGTATTAAAAACAGCTAGCTTACCAGAAGTTATTTTAGCTATAGTAAAAAGCAAAGGAACAGAGCGTTCTTTTTCCGGAGAATACGATCAATTTGGTGAGCCTGGTACTTATCTTTGTCGTCAATGCGGTTTAGCATTATTTCGTTCGCAATCTAAATTTCATTCAGGGTGTGGTTGGCCTAGCTTTGATGAGGAACTACCTAATGCTGTATTACGCAAATCCGATGCAGATGGTTGTCGGACTGAAATTCTCTGTATTAGATGTCATGCGCATTTAGGACATGTATTTGAAGGAGAAAGACTCACCGCAAAAAATACTCGGCACTGTGTGAATTCATTAAGTCTTGATTTTGTCTCTGATTTAACAGTGATGGATACAGAGGAAGCAATATTTGCTGCGGGTTGTTTTTGGGGCGTTGAATATCTATTTAAACAACTTCCAGGTGTTTTAAAAATAGAAGTAGGTTATACGGGCGGTCATTTGGATAATCCATCTTATCAGTCCATTTGCTCAGACAATACAGGCCATTATGAGGCGGTTCGCATATTGTATGACCCGAATCAATTAAGTTTTGAAGAAGTAGCAAAATATTTTTTTGAAATACACGATCCAACACAAGTAGATGGTCAAGGGCCTGATCGTGCACAGCAATATTTAAGCGCAGCATTTTATTATGATGATTCACAAAAAAAAGTGATTCAGGAACTCATTTCACAATTGATCAGTAAAGGATTTTCTATTGTTACTCAAGTATTGCCTGTTAGTGCTTTTTGGCGAGCAGAAGATTACCATCAAGATTATTACACGAAACATCAAAAGACGCCTTATTGTCACTGTTATATAAAACGTTTTGGATAGGCTCATCAAATATCAATTAAACAGCAGTGGTTACCACATGGCTAATCGCCAATTATTTTTTTCTTCTTCGTGCATATTGATAGATTGTAAAGCAATCTGTAGAAGAATTTTTTATTCCCTATCAAATTTCTGATGATCTCCCCATGATGGGGCGACTTTGCACTAGTGGTGTTGCTGGTATAGGAGGCATAGGCGGAGTTGTAGGAGTTGTAGGAGTAGTAGGCGGAGGAACTACAGATGGGTTAATACCAAATATACCGAATCTACTAGAACTACCGCTTCGAGCAGGTGGTGAATGAATTGTAAGTTGGCTTGAACTAGTGTTTGGTTGTGTTGAAGTACTTGATTGTGGTGGAGTGCTTGAGCTCGATGAGGACGAGCTGGAACTACCACTCGTTGATTTTGGTATAGATGGTTCAGACTTGGAAGGAGAACCAAGTTGGGCTAGTGCAAACTGCTCATCTAAATTAGATACCTCTGAATCTTCTATTTGTTGGCCAGGAGGAAGAAAAGATTTGATTTTTTCAAGAAAGAGTTCATCAATCTTTTCAATTTCTGTAGCATCTAATAAAGAGTGCTGCATTTTTTAATATTTCTCTAAGCTTTGTTAAGTTTGCTAAAGCTATTAAATCCATTAAGCTTACTAAATCTATTAGATTTTGATTTATAAGAAGCTGACATATTTCTTGTATTATGCGACTCTTGTGTGCAGGTGACATAGAAGAAGGCGCTCTTCTAAGGTCATAGGGTCGAGCCGGTGTAGATGCAGAAGGAGAAGCGCTTGGCGTAGTGTCTAGTACTTTTTCTTCAGGCGACTTATTTGAAGATTGCGAAGACATACTATCTCTTCTTGTAGATGCCATTTTATTTTTCTCTCTTATTTAGATTATTGAGCGGTGTAGTCTATAATATTATCAAAAAAATTTCTTTATATTTATGTAAGACTTTTACCAATTTTAATTACATACCTATGTTTTCTTTCTGGTACCACTTGGCACCCTGAAGATTTACCACGTTACATATTAAAAGTCTCTGCCGTTACAAGAGATGTTAGTGAGTTATCGTTTTTCTTGTATCATAACGATGTATAATCTGAGTCAGCTGCCCAATATCATCTGATGCGCCTAACGATAATATAAAACTATCAGCTATAGGTTTATAGGACCCAGACAGCTTAGCAACTTCTTGTTCGTATTTTTCATTTCGAGTGTTAATCAAGGTCATATGTGGATCAAACGTTTTTTTAACAGGCAATTGCAGAATACTAGCTATAAAATCATGCATTTTATGCAAGGCGTCACAGTTATCAGGTAATAAAGATACCCAAAAAATATTACCATCAAATGTTATACAGCTAAATTTACTGAATACAAGATCAATTGGCTGTTCTTTCCATACATTGCAAACTCGCTCCCAAGTATGATCAATTTCTTTTTCTTCCACCTGAAACTGATATAAGGTGACATGTGGCAATGAACTATCGCTAAGCAAATATTCATCAGCCATCTCTGAAAATTTATTAGAAAGAGTTATCGCTTCATCACTTTTTGACTCTGGAATTAATGCTAGATTATATTTTTTTTCATTGTGAGCCTTCCAAATTTCGACATATATTCGACACGCTAACTTTCAAAGTTTCATTTTATTTGACATTTGCCAATATTAACAATATAATTATGATTTAAAAGAATTAACAAGCCTATCTAAAACCAAATCAATTTCCTCTACCGTAGTAAATCGTCCAAATGAAAACCGTACGGCATATTGCGCTAACTCATCTGTTAATCCTATCGCCCGCAATACGTAAGATTGTCCTGTTTCTTTAGCATGGCAAGCTGAGCCAACAGAAAATGCGACGTCTGGTAACAGATCAGCGAGTTTTTTAGCAGGAACACGAGGAAAACAAAAATTTAATATGTTAGGACAAGAGTGGTCTATATCGCCATTTATTACCACGGTCCCTAATTGTTTTATTTTCTGCAAAAATCGCTCGCGCAATTGATATATCGCCTTTTGTTCATCTGGCATACATTGCTTTGCCAGCGCAAATGCTTCTCCCATGCCTACAATTTGATGCACGGGTAATGTACCAGAACGCATACCTTGTTCTTGTCCGCCGCCATGGATAAGCGGTGCGACACGTACGCGTGGTTTGCGGCGTAAATAAAGTGCGCCGATTCCTTTGGGCCCATAGATTTTATGTGCGCATACTGATAAAAGATCTATCGGTGTTTGCTTAAGATTTAATGGTATTTTACCTGCACTTTGTGCCGCATCCACATGAAACAAAATACCGCGTTCTGCTGTCAGTTGAGCGATGGCTTCGATATCTTGAATAACGCCTATTTCATTATTGACATGCATGACAGAAACCAACACCGTATCATCACGCAAGGCTTCTGCCAATTTTGTCAAATCAAGCAGGCCATTGGCTTCTGGAGCAAGATAGGTGACAAAGAATCCTTGTTTTTCTAATTGTTGACAACAATCCAACACAGAAGGATGTTCTGTTTTTACAGTGACAATATGCTTTCCCTTCTGTTGATAGAGTGCAGCCACGCCTTTCAATGCTAAATTGTTTGCTTCAGTGGCTCCCGAGGTCCAGATAATTTCGCTAGGTTCGGCGTGTATTAATTCAGCGACTTGGGCGCGTGCATCGTCCACGGCTCGTTTGGCTGCTTGGCCATAATGATGGGTAGAAGCTGGATTGCCATAGTGGCCTTCTGAGGTAAGATAAGGTAACATTTTTTCGACTACACGAGGGTCAACGGGTGTTGTAGCGGCGTAGTCTAGATAAATAGGTGTTTTCATGGGGGTGCAGTTTAGCATAGGGTTTGTGGAGCATGCCACCAGAGTAATCGCTTAGCACAGCCTCTGCCATAAGGGCATAGGCGTCAAGCTAAGGAAATGCTGCTTAGCAAAGCCTCTCCCGCCCTCGGACTTAATAAGAAAATTGAACGTAATTGCGGGA
>JAHFSI010000069.1 GCA_023265835.1 Legionellales bacterium | reverse complement strand
CTCAAGCAGAAGAAGCCGCGCATGAACGTATTTTGGATGTCTTATTACCGCCGGCCCGAGGAAGTTTTCCCAGTGAGCCGGTTGAACCCGTTAAAGAAGATTCCAGTGCCCGCCAGTTATTTCGTAAAAAACTACGCGAAGGTAGCTTGGACGACAAAGAAATTGAAATTGAAGTGTCTGCATCACCCATGGGCGTTGAAATTATGGCGCCTCCCGGCATGGAAGAAATGACCAACCAATTGCAAAGCATGTTTCAGAATTTATCTAGCGATCGTAGAAAAATGCGTAAAATTAAAATTGCCGACGCTAGAAAAATTTTACGTGATGAAGAAGCAGTTAAATTAATTGATGATGAAGATTTAAAAGTCCGTGCGCTCGAAAGCGTAGAACAAAATGGCATCGTATTTTTAGATGAAATTGATAAAATTGCCCGACGCTCAGAGCATGTAGGGGCCGATGTTTCCCGAGAAGGCGTGCAACGTGATCTATTGCCTTTGATTGAAGGTTCAACCGTCTCCACAAAATATGGCATGGTTCGTACTGACCACATTCTTTTTATCGCTTCAGGTGCTTTTCATTATTCAAAACCTTCGGATCTTATTCCTGAGTTACAAGGCCGTTTGCCTATTCGTGTTGAATTAAAGGCATTAAGCACCGATGATTTTGTCCGTATTTTAACAGAACCCACCGCTTCCTTGACGGAGCAATACGCAGCACTGCTTGCAACAGAAAAAGTAAAAATTAAGTTTGTCAGCGAAGGTGTGCGGCGCATTGCGCAAGTGGCGTGGGAGGTGAATGAACGAACAGAAAATATAGGTGCGCGCCGCTTACATACGGTACTAGAGCGATTATTGGAAGAGGTGTCTTTTGAAGGCCCTGATTATGCCAATAAAACCATTTCTATTAATGCACAATATGTCAATAAACATCTGCAAGCCTTGGTCAAAGATGAAGATTTGAGTCGTTATATTTTATGAGCGAACAGCATGCAGGGCCTATTCCCACAGCGATTACATTACATAAATTGTCTCGGCTGCTTGAGCTGGAATTTGATTCTGGAGAACGCTTTCTTTTGCCATGTGCTTATTTGCGCGCTTTTTCAACTTCAGCAGAAATGCGCCATGGTGTTTCACCCACTCCAGCAGAAATAATAAAAAACCAGGTCACCATCCTGGCCATAGAGCCAGTAGGACAATATGCTATTAAACCTATTTTTAGCGATGGACACCGTACCGGGATTTATAGCTGGAGCACCCTGTACGAACTAGGAAAAAATTTTAAAAAAAATTGGCACCAGGAAGAGGGCAAATAACATGGATCAAGAAACATTGAAAAAATCCGCAGCACAGGCCGCGCTCAATTATATAGAGCACGGAACAGTGCTTGGCGTTGGCAGCGGTACGACTGTCAATTACTTTATTGACGCCTTGAAAAGCGTAAAAGGAAAAATTGAAGCAGCCGTGGCCAGTTCCAATATATCGGCTGAACGCTTAAAAGCATTATCCATTCCCGTTGTGGACTTAAATAGTGTGCATGAGCTGCCCCTGTATGTGGATGGTGCAGATGAAATTAACCCTTACAAGCAAATGATTAAAGGCGGCGGCGGAGCACTGACCCGAGAAAAAATTATAGCGGCTGTGGCAAAAAAATTTGTTTGTATCGCCGATCAATCCAAACAGGTGGATTTGCTCGGCACATTTCCCGTTGCCATAGAAGTGGTTCCGATGGCACGCAGTTATGTTGCGCGGCAAATCGTTAAATTAGGCGGCGACCCTGTCTATAGACAAGGATTTGTCACCGATAATGGTAATGTGATATTAGACGTATTTAATTTTAAAATTTTAAATCCTATTGCGCTTGAAAAAGAATTAAATAATATTGTAGGCATAGTCACGAACGGGATTTTTGCTGTTCGACCAGCTGATGTATTAGTGCTAGCCACTGCACAAGGAACCATTACAAAATAAATAACGACCACTTAGGAGAAATAACATGTTTGCTGTAAGTAAATTTTTTGGTCGTTCAGAGGTGCGTCAAGGAACTTTCACCACTTTGCAAGAAGCAAAAAATTTTATTCAAAAAGAAATCCTGAACGATATTCAAACGAAAATCCCGGCAACACTCTATCGTATCTCTGAAGGCGCCGATATATTGCAAGAATTCACCCAAAAAGATGCAGTGTTGCCTTCCGCCTCTTCTGCTGCAGATACGGAGTCTTCTTCTCAGCAAAAAGGCGGCAGACAAGTTTTTAGTCCCACCCCTCTGAGTACCACGCCCCGCCCAAAAGGTATTCCGCAAAATTGGAAAAACGTAGATGAAGAAGATAAAAAAAAATCCTGACTGTTAAACAGTCAGGATTTGTTAGAGTAATCTCTAAAAAAAATTATCTGCGGCTTGTATCAGAACCGCCTTTGTTTTTATCAGAGATAGAACCCGTTCCCCATGTGTTTTGACCGGGTTGGCTGGGTTTGTTTTTGTTTAAATTATCTTTGTTGAAATTGCCGCCACCTGGAGTTGAATATCCCCCTTGGGTGGGAGCTTTGCGAGTATTATCAGTTGGCTTGTTTGGATTTGGAGAAGCCTGATAATCCTTGCCTTGGTAATTTTTATTACCATACTTGTCCTTTCCATATTCATATGATTTTTCGCTTTTCATAAAAGCCTCCATGAAGAATTAAAGAACACAAAATCATTATACTCCTGTTTGGGGAGGGCAAGGGGTCAATAATAGGTCAGTTTTAATGCAAAATAAGAGCTAATGATGTTATCTTTTATGGTTTGTTGGATTATTAGGCATATAAATCATCTGCACGGTATTTCCATCTGGGTCAGCGCAATAAAAACTACGCGCGCCATCACGATGGTCTTTTGGCGGGTTTTTAATCTTTACACCGTTATTTTGCAGAAAAACATGCCAATCATCGACGTTTTCACGATCGGTTAAAAAAAAGCCAATATGGTCTAATCGCTGGTGCTTGGCAAGTGTGAAATCAGCCGGGGCGCGATGCAGGGCGAGATTATCATTACCGGAAGTGAGATAGAGATTGTCAGCATCCGGACGCCAGTCAATCGTCATGCCCAATAATTGAGTATAGAAATATTCACATTCATCCAAGCGGCTGACTAGAAGAGCTACATGATGAAGTCCTGCTGTTGGTTTGGGGCGACTCATTTTGTTAGCTCATGACGCAGTGTGTTGATGATTTGAGCATAGTCCGGTTGAGTAAAAATGGCAGAGCCTACGATAAACATGTCTGCACCGGCCCTGGCTACTTCATGGATGTTTTTAGTATTGATGCCACCATCCACTGCAAGCCGAATGTTTTTACCGCTTTTATCAATCAATGCACGGGCTTTTTTTAATTTTTCCAACATGGCAGGAATAAAGTGTTGGCCGCCAAAACCTGGATTGACAGACATAACGAGAACAATGTCCAGTTTATCAATGACATATTCAAGACAATCTAAGGACGTAGAGGGGTTAAGCGCTAAACCCGCTTTACAGTTATGCTTATGAATTAATGACAGACTACGGTCTATGTGGCGCGTACTTTCCGGATGGAAAGTCAAATGACTAGCGCCGGCTTTGGCAAATTCTACAATGAGCGAGTCCACCGGCTGTGTCATGAGATGGACATCAATGGGCGCTGTGATGCCATGCTTGCGTAATGCTTCGCAGACTAAAGGGCCTGCGGTGAGGTTGGGCACATAATGGTTGTCCATGACATCGAGATGTAACATGTCACCACCCGCTTTTAAAACGTCGACTGCTTCCTCACCTAAGCGGGCAAAATCAGCGGAAAGAAGCGAAGGGGCAATTAAATAAGACATAGCGGCCTTTAAATAAATATGGCCTTATGGTATCTTTTCTCGCCATAAAAGTAAAAGCTTAAGTAGAGGACCTCTTGCGGCGCCCCTTATATACATTTTTGTTTTATTTAATCATGCCGTTTGTCTTCTTGCGTCTTTTATGGCGTTCTAGGCGTGTTCCAGAATATAGAAAAAGATGGGCTGAACGGTTAGGACATTGTCCTTATCGGTTGGAAAAATCCATTTGGGTGCATGCTGTATCGGTTGGGGAAACCTTGGCGGCGGTGCCATTGATTAAAGCCCTGCTGCAAGAGTTCCCACAATGTCCTTTAGTAGTAACAAATATGACTCCGACAGGGGCTCTGCGAGTCAAAGCGGCTTTGCAAGAAACAGTCAAGCAAGTTTATGTTCCTTATGATGTTCCAAAGGCCGTTGGTCTTTTTTTAAAACGCATTAATCCTCAAATTGCTATTGTGATGGAGACAGAGCTATGGCCCAATTTATTTGCAAGTTGTCATGAGCGCCATATTCCAGTGGTGGTCTTGAATGCACGATTATCTCAGCAATCAGCGCGTGGTTATGGATATGTACCTCATTTAACTCGCACTATTTTTACTGCTATTCATCATTTGGCTGCTCAAACTGCGATGGATGCCGAGCGTTTTATAAAATTGGGGTTGAGTCCGGAGAAAGTGACAGTGACAGGCAATTTAAAATTTGATTTGGAGTTGCCGGCAGATTTATCTATGCGTAGTGAAATGTTGCGTAATGAGTTGGGTAAAGAGCGCCCCATCTGGATTGCTGCAAGTACGCACCAAGGAGAGGAAGAAATTGCGCTGGCTGCACATCGTTTAATTTTAAAAAAATATCCATCAGCTTTATTAATTTTAGTGCCGCGTCATCCCGATCGTTTTGCAGGTGTTGCGTCATTGGTAAAGCAGCAAGGATTTCATGTCGTACGACGCAGCAGCAGTGAAACTTGTTCGCTGCAAACCCAGGTGTATTTAGGCGATACCATGGGTGAATTATTATTATTGTATGCAGCAGCAGATGTAGCATTTGTTGCGGGAAGTTTTGCACAAGTAGGCGGGCATAACATGTTAGAACCCGCTGCGCTGCGTAAACCGATTGTGACGGGGCCGGTGTTATTTAATTTTGTGGAAATTAGCCGGATGTTGGTGAAAGCAAAGGGGATGATTATCGTGCAAAATCCAGAAGCATTGGCGCAAGAAATCGAACGTTTTTTTGCGAATCAAAAATATCGTGATTTCACAGGCGGACAAGCTTACCAAGTTGTTCATGCAAACCGCGGTGCTTTGCAAAAGCAAGAAGAAATTGTTAAAGCAGTATTAAAATCGGTGTAATTTACCCCCCCTTCCTGACCTTCCCCCTGAGGGGGGAAGGAATGTACTAATTGTCACTGAAGAAACTTAGAATTTTCCTTCCCCCTCAGGGGGAAGGTCAGGAAGGGGGGGTAAATTAAGTATTCTCGAAGCCACTTGTAAGTCCTGCCAAGCTTTGCTCTTATCTTGTGGATTCACCAAAAGATGCGCTGGATGATAAGTTGCAATGAGCGGGATGGCTCCATACGTATAAAGCTTACCGCGTGGTTGTCCGAACGGTGCTTGCGTATTTAATAAGTGTTGTGCCGCAACGCTTCCGAATACTAGCAGTACCTTGGGTTGAACTAAAGCAATTTGCTTATCTAAAAATTCGATACCTTGACTTATCTCTTCCTGAGAGGGGCTGCGATTATCAGGTAAACGACAATTTAATAGAGTCGTGCTGTAAATAGACTGTCTATCTAGGCCAATGGCATATAACATACCATTAAGCAATTGGCCCGCTTGGTTTTCATAAAAATCGGGAGCATCGCCAATCAGCAGAAGATCAGCCTGTGAGTTGCCTGTTCCAAATGTGTTCAAATCTTCGGTTGAAGAAGGGCCTGACGAGACCTTGGGCTGTTTTAGGTGCCAGGACTGTATGCCCATTGCAGCCAGATAAGCGGATTGAGACAATGCCATAAAGCGCTCGCCTAGGATAAAGTGAAAACATTAGCGTATAATACCTGAGGTCATATGATAAAGGCTCCTTTTCTATGAAAAAAACGGCTGTCTATCCCGGCACATTTGATCCTATCACGTTAGGGCATGTTGATCTGGTTGAACGCGCTGCGCAGATTTTTGATCGAGTGATTGTTGCAGTAGCAGTGAGTAAAAATAAAAACCCTTTTTTTTCATTAACAGAACGGGTTGAATTAGTGTCACTTGCCTTAAAAAAATGTCCGAATGTTGATGTGCTGGATTTTGATGGATTGCTAATTGATTTTATGCGTGCAAAAGAGGCAAATATTATTTTGCGTGGCGTACGCATGGTTTCTGATTTTGATTATGAGTTTCAGTTGGCAGGGATGAATAGGCAGCTAGCACCTGATATTGAAAGTGTATTTTTAATGCCGGCGCAAAATTATAACTGTATTTCTTCTAGTATTGTACGCGAGATTGCTTGTATGGGGGGAGACATGACTGCTTTTGTGCCTGATATCGTCGTGAAGGCATTCAATAAAAAACTGCGAAAATAAATCTATGGCATTAATGATTACTGATGAATGTATTAATTGTGATGTGTGTGAACCGGCATGTCCTAATCAAGCCATTTATCAAGGTGAAATAATTTTTGAAATCGATCCTGCACGCTGCACGGAGTGTGTTGGCCATTTTAATGAGCCGCAATGTGTGACGGTGTGTCCTGTCAATTGTATTCCCGTGAATCCGCAGTATGTTGAAACGAAAGAGCAGTTATTGGAGAAGTATAATCAATTGACGCAATTGGTGTAGTACAGTTTTTTTCTGACCTTCAGATTTAGTATCCGGTTAAGCATATTCCATAGGATTAAGAATTTAATTTTCTTTGTAGAGGAATAGATTTCCTTGCTTCATCAATTTTGTTAAGATCGATGGCAGAGTATATTACACCGCTTTCAACACCTTCTTTTTTTGCAGCAATATTTCCCCATGGTTCTACTATAATAGAGTTACCATATGTCTTTCTTCCATTCGAATGGACGCCACCTTGGCAAGCACCAACGACGTAGCAGAAATTTTCAACAGCCCTGCTTCTTGTAAGTAGCTCCCAATGAGCTTGGCCTGTTGGAACTGTAAAAGCGGAAGGGAGGGCTATGATTTCTGCCCCTTTTTCAGATAAACAACGGAACAACTCAGGAAAACGGACATCAAAACATACTCCAAGTCCTAATTTACCAAATGGGGTATCAACTACAACAATTTCACTGCCGGGTTCTGTTGTTTCTGATTCCTTATATTTTTCACTTTCAGAAATCGTAACATCAAACAAATGAATTTTATCGTATCTAGCCACGCAATTACCTTTTTCATCAAATACCAAAGAAGCGGCCCGTACTTTATTGATATCGTTGCATTCAATGGGTATTGTTCCACCCACAATCCAAATATTATTTGCTTTAGCTTGCTCCGAAAGGAAGTTTTGTATTTTTCCATCACCAAACTTTTCTTTTACCAACACCTTGTCTTTTGGATAGGCTCCCATCATTGCAAACATTTCCGGTAGAACAACAATATTAGCGTTGTTTTTTGCAGCTTCGGTAATGAAGTTTTCAGCCGTCTTTAAATTATCATCAACGATATGTGATGAACACATTTGAATTGCGGCAATGGTTGGCTTTATGATTTTTTTATCTAATTTAGTTGTCATAAAAATCCTTTTATTATTTTTAATCATAATCTTGTCTTGTTTGGATAACGACACCAATAATTTTATCTGAATCCATGAAGGTTATGGTTGGGAAAATATGATTAATGGCTTTTAAGAATTTATATCGATCTTCAACAATATATTGCCTAAGTACCATCTCATTATTTTTTTTTACATAAGCTATTACGAAATCCCTATTCTTCGCTGTTTTTTCAGGAGAAATAATTAGTATTGTGTTTGTTTGGAACTGCGGCCACATTGACTCACCATGAACACGGATTGCAAATTTTGCATCATCGATAGAAGGATCAATCATTATCCAATCATGATGTGTGTCGGGTCTTAATTTACCTATAACACCTTGCCAATTTTTACTATCGTCTAAGTCAATAATTGGAATAGATACGTGCTGTGTAGTAATTAGTGTTTTTTTATTGTCTAAAAACAGCGGTTGTTTTCCAAGAAGTTGATCAACTGATACATTGAAATAGTGCGCGATTGCACTGAGTGTTGATGCGCGTGGGTCAGGTGTCCGCCCCGAAACCAAACGGTTAATAGTAGCTCTTGGAACATTGATTTGCCTTGCTAATTTGGCTTCACTTATATGAGCTTTTTCTAATAAGTAGTTCAATATATTACTAATTTTCAGCGCAGCTTCTGACATATGAAATTATCCATAAAAGGACTTGTAAATCTACTCGTATATGAGACAATCTGCTCATTAACGAGCTGGCCTTGATTAGTGACCATACGAATTGTGAAGTTAGTGTATCAACTAATCTATTGGCGCACAATTTTGTTGCGTTATCGAGCTGAACTTCACATTGATCATGTTATGTTACTGACGGTGAAATATATTTACCAACTATTGAAGAATTGGATTCTAATATGCCAAAGAAAGGAAGCATGAAAAAGTCACTAAAAAAGCCTACTAACTTCATTACAGAAACGAATTCAATAAAGTGTTGTGAGCACAAATTTTTAAAAGCTTTTTTATTAGAGAGCTTGCACCAATTATTCTTTAATCTATTTAAAAATAAAATGCAATGCTATTACAATCATTTTTCGAAGGAGTGTTATGCAGTGGACAGTAAAATCATTCAATTTATTATTCAAGACATTGTTGAAACAGGCGATTACACCTTAGAAGGCATAGCTTATCATACACATATTCCCTTTGATGTGATTTACGAAGCCGCCTGCGGCATGAGCAATCAATTTTCTGTCACGTCTTGGGTGAGAGTAGTGGGACTATATTTGCAAGTTAAGCCTGAAGTGGCGCGAGAGTTTATGGCGAGATTGCTGGAAAAAAGCGATAAGAATGTTGCAGCTTTTTCATCACTGCTTATTGAGGCGTAAGTGCTACATAACGCCAGTTATTTCGTGTATTCTCATTAGCCAGTGACCGCTGTGAAAAAATTAATATTCTAACTGCTAAAGATATTAATTCAGATTCACTGTTGCTTATACATTTCCATTGATTAATCGAAGAAGCGATGGTAACGTAACTCGTTATGAAGAAGCACGGCATGATAATGAAAACGAACGATCGAACTAAGCTCAAGTTATATTTTTATATAGCTAGTATATTACATGTTGGTTTTGTAATAATTGCGATGACATTAACATCTAGAATGATAGAAATTAATACGTCTCTGTCAGGTTATAAATTTAATATTACAGGCGGAATTTTTTTAATACCAATCATAT
This sequence comes from Legionellales bacterium, assembly GCA_023265835.1. Classification (GTDB taxonomy): domain Bacteria; phylum Pseudomonadota; class Gammaproteobacteria; order DSM-16500; family DSM-16500; genus UBA4722. The sequence continues at coordinate 2,376 of JAHFSI010000069.1, read as the reverse complement.
TTTTTATTCAAGACATCGTGACAGAAATATATGGATATTATAATGCAACAAAAATGTTGTATTGCTCACTTTCAATTTTTGCGATGTTTGTTATTACATGGTATGTGATTTCTTTTATTCCTTGTAGTAACAAAAGTGAGGGGTGTGCGTATTTTTCACAAATAGCAAAAACATTGCCACGCCATATGATTTCATTTATTTTTTCACTGGCGATCGGCGGTACCGTCAATAATTATGTTTTGAATAAATTGAAATTAATATTTAACGAAAAATTTCTATCATTACGATTTATTTCAGCTACGGCTATTGGAGAAATGATATTTCAGATAATAGCGGTTTCAATCTCATGGTTTGGGATATATTCAATTTTTGATATTCTTCCGCTAGCTATAATTTCCTATGTATACAAAATACTATTTGAGGTAGTTTTTACACCAGCAAATATTTATATTTGTCGGTATTTAAAATATATTAGATCATGCGAGATTAACTATGTTATATGATTCATATAAAAATAAATTTTATCTAGAAAATAAAATATTTGATTTTGATAAAAAAGATTGGTTAACTATTGCCGAAATTCCTTCTGAGGCGATAAAAATTTCTAATGTTGAAGCGGTAGAAAAATTACAAACTTTGGATTATAAAATTAAACTACCTATTGGTGTTATAGGAACCAATAAACCAAATCCCCAGCAATATGAATTAGCCAAAAATTTAGGAAAAGCATTAGCTAAGATGGGTTTAAGTGTTATTTGTGGCGGTAGAGCGGGTACTATGGAAGCTGTCTGTAAAGGAATATATGAGGAAGGTGGGATTAGTATAGGATTGTTGCCAGAACCAAATTTAGAGAATGTAAATAAATACGTATCTATACCGTTAGCAACTGGTTTTGGGTTAGCAAGAGGAGCGATGATCGCAACATCTTCTCTTTGTCTAATTGCGATTGGTGGCGGAAATGGGACGATCGCGGAATTAGCAAATGGATTGCAATTCGGCAAAAAAATATTTTCTATCAATTCTGAAATTGATTTGCCTAATTTAAAAAAATGTCATTCAATAAATGAAATCTTAGACAATATCGCAAAAATAATTTTTAATATAGAAAATACGCAATAAATAAAATGAATATCTTTAAAACTAGTGAGTACGCTTTAAAACTGGATTATTTTTATTATGACGATAAAAAATCCAGTATTATTGTTGTTATTAAAATAAGGAACAAACGTGTAACATATAATTCTCCTATTCAGAAAATACTATCTGACAAACAAGCTCTTAGCTCTTTACATCCAATTGATTTATGTATTCTTGGAATTCTTTATAATTCGACTGCTTTAATTAGCAGGGATAATAAAAGCAATTTGGCTCGAATTATAGATGGATTCCATATGGCTAAAATAGCTCCTTTTTTACAAGTCATTGGACGAGAGAACTTAAACGAAGACGAGGTTATTACTCTAAAATTAAAACACATTAATAAAATAACGCACATCTCAGTGATTGAATTATACAAAAACAAAAACCTAATTAATGCGCTTCAGTATCAAGATGCGATATCTTTAGGATGTTCTTTATCAAATTTCGATAAATTATTATATGAACAAATCACACAGAAAAAAGATAATTATCAAATTAAATATTGTCTAATAAACGGTATATATTTATCTGCGCTAATACTATCCATATTATTGTCATCTGAATTGTTAAAAATATCAGTACTAAATTACCAATTAGAGTTCAGAGCTGAAATTTTATTTTTGCCGTTTATAATTCTGTTGCAAAATGAAATAAGAAAAACACATGGAATTAAATTTGCAAATATATTATTCATGACTATAATTGGCTGTCAGATTATATTTATTGGCTATTTTGGTATTATTGCTAAGTTACCATGTCCCGAAAGCAATTTTATAACTGATGTATTTAATAATTTTTATAAGATTATGATAACTCATTCATGGCTATTTATAGTGAATATTTATGCTGCATGGTTGTTATTTTATTTAATTTATAGTGTCACGCATAATTTGTTTAAAAAACGTATGGATAATCAGGTTATGATCGTGATTGATTTAGTGATATTTTTTACTATATCACTTATTGTTTCCAGCCTAACAAATAATCTTACATACTCAAGTAGTTGTATCGGTTACTCGATCCTAATTATGATTGCCACACGATTTTTTATCTTTTCGACAAAATGGATCGTGAATAAATGGAGCCACTAATTATTAACCGATGAATTTATTATTTTTTTTAAAATCATAATTTTGTTGAGCAAGCGCTCAAATTCAGAGACTAAGGATTAAAAAAAATGACAATGATCCAATATGAACAAGTGCAAAGTAAAATTATAGAAATTAGAGGGCAAAA
>JAHFSI010000068.1 GCA_023265835.1 Legionellales bacterium | reverse complement strand
GTTTCAACTCCTTCAGCAACGACTTCTAATCCAAGATTATGCGCCAAGGCAATAATCGCAGTCGTGATCGCAGCATCATTCGGATTATTCGGCACACCCTTAATAAAAGTTTGATCAATTTTTAACAATGTCAAAGGAAATTGCTTAAGCTGTCCAATTGAAAAATAACCTGCACCAAAGTGATCAATCGAAATTTGTACCCCAGTTGCTTTAATGTCTGCCAATATGCTCATGGCGTTGTTGGCATCTTTCATCATCGCTGTTTCAGTAATTTCTAGTTCAAGATAATTTGGATTTAATCCCGTTTCTTTCAGGACAGCATCAATCGTTTTAGCAATGTCAGCATGATGGAACTGCTTAGATGAAAGATTAACAGCAACGGGCATATGAGCATATCCGGCCTCTTGCCATTGTTTATTCATCTTGCATGCTTCACGCAATGCCCATTCGCCAATAGAATGAATCAAGCCCGTTTCTTCTGCAATAGGAAGAAATTTTTCAGGATTAATTATGCCGATTTCCGGATGTGCCCAACGAATTAATGCTTCAAGTCTAGTGATACTTCCGGTTTTTAACTGTACTTTAGGTTGATAATAAAGAGTGAGCTCATTATTGCTTATCGCTTTTCGCAGCGATTTTTCCATGTGAATATATTCTGAGGCTTCAGCATCCATCGCTTGTGTATAAAACTTAAAAGTATTAATGCCGGCATTTTTAGCCTTATTTAACGCTACTTCTGCATTTTTCAATAAGTCTTCCAGAGAAGCACCTTCAGTAGGATAAATACAAATACCAATATGCGTAGTAAAATAAACATCTTTATTTTCTATGCTGATGGGCGCTGCAGTTGCTTGGATTATTTTGCTCGCGACAGAACTTGCAAATTTTGCTTTGCCGATATCATTTAAAAGAACACCAAAGGTATAGCCTTCTAATTTAACTAACACGTCTTCGCTGCGTAATGCAGCAGCCAATCTTTTTTCCATTTCTTTCATGGTAAATTCATCGGTAGCGGACGACCCAAGCAACTGTTTAATTGTTTTTACAGGGCTGATATCTACTAATAAAACAGCCAACAATTTATCACGGCGTTTGGCATGACTCATGGCTTTGTTAAGTGTTTCACTAAAGAAAAGGCGATTAGTTAAAGAGGTTTTCGTATCGTGCTCATTAAGCCAAGTTAGCGGTTCTTGAGTGAGTTGCTGTTTTTTATCTAGCGATGGACGCAGAAAATATAATTCATTAATTTGCTCAGCGATGAGGGCAATTTCATCTCGGCCTGTCATTTTGACAAAGTGCAGTTTGGAATTTTTTGCGCTAATTTCTTTTAACCGTTCATTTAATTTCTCGATTCGTTTAATAATAAAAAGGTAAGAGAGCCACCCCATGGTGACCGCAAACAAACACCCAAGTGCAGTAAAATTTAACAAAGACTGGCTGATTGGTAAAAAATAATTAATAAGAAGAAAAGCCAACCACAAAGACCCAATAATAATAAATCCTTTGCTCCTTAATTTCATTTGTCTCTCCTGCTGAAGGCAACACTACGAGTATAGAAACATGATACTCTATATTAACGTACTTAAACATATTTTGCGTAAATTGGGCTGGTCTCTATGATTAAAAAAAAGATTCCGGATAACCCTGCCAATAAACGCGTCCATTCCTTTAGAGTACTTCTTCATCGTATCAAACGCTTAGCTCGACATAAAATGGGTTATCCCGTTTCACTGCTCACCCATCTGGGAATCATTAGTAATAAAGTATTTGGAATTAACCAAGGATCGCTTGCCAATATTTTGTTGAATAACGTGGGTGATCCTTTTAAAGATTCTGAAACATCATTAATGGAAGTAAAAAAACATGAAAGAATGCTGATTAGAATTCTAGAGAAATTCTATGGTCTCTCTAAAGATGATGCGAGGGGCTATGTAACAACGGGGGGAACAGAGGGCAATTTTGCCGGTATTTGGTGGTCTAAACGTTATTTGATTAATCATGCTTTGTCTACCTTGTTGAAAACAGATGATACGGTGAAGCTGCAATTGAAAGAAGAACAGGACCTGCTGAGTGCTTTATCTAAAATACCCGCCAATGATTATATGAACACGGCAATACAACTAAAAAAAATTCTCGACCTTCGTAATGCAATCACGGTAAACAAGAACATTGTGCAGCAATTATTGACCCCCACCGTTTTTTTTAGCAAAGACCATACTCATTATTCTGTGCCTAAAATAGCGGAAATTTTGCATCTTAATACCAGGACTGTTCAGGCCAACCCGGATGGATCTATCAGTTTAGATAATTTTAAAAAAGAACTGGTCCTTAACCTTGCGGCCTATCCTTATAGCCCGATTATTGTTGTCTGTAATATTGGGACGACGATCACAGGAACGATTGATGATATTCCCGGCATCAAAAAAATATTAGATACGATAGAACCAAAACCTAATTATACTATTCATATGGACGGTGCATTGATCGGTTTCGTCTTGCCGATATTAAAACCATTTGGCGACATTAAAAATTATTTTGAAGAGCTCGGTGTCAATACATTGGCTTTTTCGGCGCATAAATATTTGGGTTTGTCACAACCTTGTGGAATTATCCTGGCTAGAAAATTTTTTTATGAAAAAGCCTTTGAGAAAGCAGAGCGAAGTGTAGAGTACGTGGGAAATATTGTGGATTCAACGGTAACAGGTTCACGTTCCGGTTTAAATGTGCTGATGTTTTATAATGCACTTTGCGTTTTAGAACTGAACAAAAACATAAAAAAGCTCAGTGGAATGGTAGAGGAAAATTTAAGAAACGCAAAATATTTATATGCCCAGTTGGCAGGACTTTTAGGGCCAGACAAAGTTCAAGTTCCTTTTAATTTTAATGTTATTTTTGCTAAACCATCACTTGCTTTAGCTAAAAAATACCAATTAATGCTGCGAGGAGAAACAGCGACAATCTGTGTATTATCCAATGTAACAAAGCGGTTGATTGATCAGTTTATTAATGATTTACAATTTGACAGGGAGAAGACCATGGACACAACCAAACCAGAGTATACCATTTGTACGTTGACTGTTGATCATCAAAAGTCGGCTATTGATTTATTTACTAAATCTTTTTGTGATAGCGAACCTATCACTAAATATCTTGGCATTAAATATAATGATTATGAAGCTTTTGCAAAAGAAGTCGTGCTAAAAGCCATAAAAGATGGAATGAGTGTGGTTGCGCTCGATGCAAAAAATCATGTGATTGCCTGTGTGATTGCTGAAGACCTTGCGGATCCATTTAAACCCGTGTTATCTCGCTATCCTAAACTGAAACCTATTTTTGCTTTATTAGATCAGCTTTCAGAACCATTTTTAGCAGGTAAAACCTTTATTAAAGGAAAAATAGCCCATTTTTGGATCGCATTAGTCAATGCAGACATTCGCGGTAAAAAACTCTATACCGCTATAGGCATGGCTTGCGCCACTATATGTATGCGCAAAGGATACGAGTTTGGTTATACAGAATTTACCAATGAAATAAGCGAAAAAATCTTACATCACTATAAACTTTATGAATTATGCAATAGCATTAATTACACTACGTTTAATTGTGAAGGTCAGAAGCCTTTTCAGGGCTTGAATGGCAAGGCCAGTGCTTATATTATAAGCATTAAACCCGGTGTAGAGATGGATGCGCTTCCAAACTGTTATACCGTGACAACAAACGTTTCATAAAGGACATGAAAGCAAGATGGAGATAGCTGTCAGTGATAGACAAATCTCAGCAGATGAAAGGGCCCAGGTCAGCCGGCAAGTAAAGGCCGAGCTGATCGAGCATCTTTATCAAGGATGTTTGCCGGGGACTATTGTTGGTGTGCCGCTTGGTATTGTCATTTTTATTGATTTTTATAAATATACGCCTTTTAATTCGCTTTTGGCCTGGTATGTCGTTTATAACTTAGGTCTAGTGGCACTGACCGCATTATTTTTTGCTTACACCCGGTATAAAAATAAAATTAATTTAGATTCCTGGTTGCTGGCTTATTCGATTAACATGTCGATTTGCGCATCGCTCTGGGGAGTGTGTGTCTTTCTCATTCCGACCGAAAATTTGACGCGTCAATATGTTGCCTTTATTGCATTGTTTCTTCTTACGCCTGGTTATGCCACAGGCACGATAGGCCAATTAAGATTATGTATTTTTACACTTTCGTTAATTATCGTACCATTTATTATTTGGAACCTTTCAAAAGGTACCTTTCTTTATAACTCGCTTGCAGGGTTATCTGTGCTATATCTGGTTTTTTTGTGCAGTATTAACAGACGCAGTACGCAGTGGTTTATTGATTCACTTAAATTAAAATTAGAAAATGCGTTAGTCAGTTATCAGGCGAACCATGATTTATTAACGGATTTACCAAATCAACGTCTATTACCGCAATACATCGAATCGGCAATCCTCGCGTTAAAAAACTCTCAAGAAACGTTTGCCGTGGTTTGTTTTTCTTTGAATCGTATGGAAATCATCAATGACAGCTTGGGATTGCAAGCGGGAGATTCCATTATTCAGCATGTGGCCGAGCGTTTAAATGATTTTGCCCTGCGGGCTTCGCAAGGGAAAGAGGATGCAACTCGTTACATGATTACGATGTCACGCAAAGATACGTTTAATATTCTAGTTTTGCCGCTTTCTGCAGAAGAAGCAGAAAATAAAATAAAAGCATTGTTTACTATTTTAGATGAGCCCTTTTATTTAGAGAAAAGAGGCGTGAAGTTAACGGCGAGTATCGGTGTAAGCCTTTATCGAAAAGACAGTGAAGATATTCAAGCATTATTGACCAATGCGGACGCTGCCATGCTAAAAGCGAAGCAATTTGGCGGAAATTGTTTAGAGTTTTATCGATCAGAGATTAATGCTCAGGTACCTAAACAATTGCAATTGGAAACAGACTTGCATTCCGCGTTGAAAAATAATGAGTTGGAAGTCTATTATCAGCCATTAATTGATTTAAAAACAAACCAAATTTCTGGGATGGAAGCCTTGTTGCGTTGGAAACATCCTCAGCAAGGTTTTATTTCTCCTGTTACTTTTATTCCGCTGGCAGAAGAAACCGGCTTGATTGTGCCAATTGGTGAATGGATCTTAAGGGAAGCGTGTGCGCAAACAAAGAAATGGCATCAATTGGGTTTTCCTTCACTTAAAGTCGCGGTCAATTTAGCAGAAAAGCAATTACGTCAAGCTAACTTTATTGGAACAATAGATCGTATTCTCACCATGACGGATTTTAATGCGCGCTATCTCGAGCTTGAAATTACTGAAACAGCCATATTAGATGAAACCATTACTAATTTATTGAAAGAATTCAAGAAAAGAGGGTTAAGTTTATCAGTAGATGATTTTGGAACAGGGTATTCCGGCCTGAGTTATCTAAAACGTTTTGCCGTCGACAAATTGAAAATCGACCAATCGTTTATTCGTGACATCCCTGCTAATGCGGACAGCATTACTATTGTTTCAGCGATTATCGCCATGGCAAAAGAAATGAGTATTAATGTATTAGCAGAAGGTGTTGAAACGGCAGAACAGGTAGAGTTTTTGCGTAAAAAGGGCTGTAACTACATTCAAGGGTACTATTTTAGCAAGCCTGTTGACGTGAATGCGTTTACTCAGTTATTGTTAAGTTCTAAGGAAACAGCATCGCATCTAATTGCAGGCTCACAGGGAGAGAAAGCAAAATGAAAAGGATTTATCGAAGTATAGGTTCTTGTGCGTTGGGATTAATGACAGCTTGGTCAATGCAGACGTATGCAGCGGGCTATAAAATGGAATTTCAAAGCGCTTCAACTTTAGCAGATTCAGGTGATGCTGCTGTGGTCGAAGATGCGGGCACCAACTGGTACAATTCAGCGGGTTTAGTATACTTACCGCAACAACTTGCTTTATCAGGCATTGAAATTTATCAGCATACTAAATTTTCAGGCACTGTGACCACACCTCCACTACCAGGATCCAGTAATGTCACAAGCACAACGAATTCTTATCCTAATGCATTTCTTCCAGGAATACATTATGTCTATCCTTTCAAAGAACGTTGGGCAGTTGGCCTCAGTATTGTACCGGCCTGGGGGTTGATGGAAGATTATGGCAATGCATTTTTACGTTATAATTTAATACGTCTTTACACAAAAACAATTGATGTTGCACCTAGTATAGCGATGAAAATCAATGAGCAATGGTCTGTCGGTTTAGGGCCTGATTTTCATTATTTCTCTGTGGAAAGCAAAAATGCAGCGCGAACTCAAGTGATTGGGACGCCGGGAGATTCCCTTTCTCGCTATTCCGCAGATCACTGGAATGAGGGCTGGCATGCCGGAGTGCTATTTCGTATAAATGATGCGACACGGCTTGGTTTGAATTATCGTTCAAGAATTGTAATGCATTTACAAGGGTATAGTAGTTTTGGTCTTAACGGCGTTGGGTCCTTTGAAACTAATCAGTTTCAAGTCAATATCCCTTTACCCCCAACAACCTCGCTCAGTATTTATCATGATATGACGCCTAACTGGGCAATGATGGGTACTGTCACATATGATCAATGGGGCATTGTAAATGCTTATAACGCCCACAATTATCAGAACGTCACAACACTCATAGATGCATCATCACCGCAGAACATGAGTAATACGTTTGATTGGGGCCTAGGTACACATTACCAATTGAATAAACAATGGATGTTACGTGCGAATGTGAAATACGAACCGACACCCACTAACAACAGGGACCGTGATGTGAACTTCCCTGATGGCAATAAATTAGGGTTCCAAATTGGTGCACGTTATCAAATTAGTAAGCAGCTCATGCTCGATTTACTGTATGGCCATGTGTTTGTGAGACAAGAAAGTATTGGACTAACAAATCCAGTGACGGGCGTGACGACCAGCGGGCATGTCAACACCAGCATCAATTTAGCAGGTGCACAATTAGTCTGGAACATATAAACAATTATTACCATTACTACAAAAAAAGGCCGCTTGATTAAGCGGCCTTTCCTTTTATATTATAGAATGGTCATAAAAGGTTGATTAGAGCTATGCCAATGTTTATTTCCCTAGATCCCCAATCACAGCGGTTAATTTGCCGCGGTGATTGGAGCATTGAGAACCTCGTTCAAATCAAATCTGATTTAAAGAAAGTGGCCTGGCCCAAGCAGGGTGAGCTTGCTGTTGAGGGCGAGGAAGTGACTAAGATGGACATTGCAGGTGCTTGGCTGCTGAATGAATCATTGAAAAAACATGCCTCTCATGGGTTAAAGGTTTCATTACAACGCTTTTCTGAACAGGCGCAGGCCCTGTTTGCTTTGATTGCAAAACAGGTGGCGGAAACAACCAAAGTGCCGGTGATCGAGCGCTTGAATGCGATTGATCGTTTGGGCGAGGCGACGATACAGCAAGCGCTGGAATTCAGGGATTTTCTGAGTTTTACGGGAAAATTAGCGGTTGAATTTGCAGAGAACGTTTTTCGCCCCAAAACCTGGCGGTGGAATGAAATAGTGGCCGTCATTGATAAGACGGGATTTCGGGCATTGCCGATTATTGCGCTATTGTCTTTCATGATAGGCGTGGTGATTTCCTATCAAATGGGGACGCAATTACGTAATTATGGCGCCAATGTCTTTATCGTTAATTTACTGGGACTGTCAATTTTACGTGAATTTGGCCCTTTAATTACTGCTATTATGGTGGCCGGCAGAACGGGTTCTGCATTTACTGCGCAATTAGGCACTATGAAGTTGAACCAAGAAATCGATGCGTTAAATACCATGGGGGTGACGCCTGGTGAATTGTTGTTATTGCCCCGGCTGATAGGACTTTTTATTGCATTGCCTTTATTAACTATGTGGGCCAATGTTTTTGGGGTATTGGGCGGCATCTTGATGGCCAACAGCATGCTGGGGATTACGGCCTATGATTTTCTACACCGATTTCACACTGAAATACCGTTGCGGACCTTATTTATTGGGTTAGGCAAAGCACCTGTTTTTGCCTTGTTGATTGGCAGTATCGGTTGTTTTCAAGGGATGCAAGTGAAGGGGGGAGCTGACAGTGTAGGCACGCAAACCACACGCAGTGTAGTGCTGGCTATCTTTTTTATTATTGTGGTCGATGCGATTTTTTCCATCATCTTTAGCCGATTAAAGCTATGACAGAACAACCCATTATCGAAGTAAAAGATGTCAGTATTAAGCTAGGCGGTACGTGGGTACATAAAAATCTCAATTTATCGGTCAATCGCGGCGAAATCTTGGCGATTGTCGGGGGAAGTGGTTCAGGCAAGACAACCTTGCTGCGTGAAATGTTGATGCTGCAAAAACCTCACTCTGGATCAGTTCGTGTCTTTGACCACGAATTAACAACCGCATCACCCGCCACATTATTGCAAGTCCAAAAACGGTGGGGCGTTTTATTTCAACAAAATGCGTTATTTAGTTCTCTCACAGTGCAAGAGAATACCGCTTTTCCATTGCATGAACATACCAAACTGGATCCTAAAACGATTAATGAATTAGCGTTGCTCAAAATTTTATTGGCCGGATTGCCTGTCAGTGCAGCGATTAAGTATCCGGCGGAACTCAGTGGCGGCATGCAAAAACGGGCAGGCATTGCTCGTGCAATTGTTCTTGACCCTGAACTGCTGTTTTTGGACGAGCCTACGTCTGGCTTAGATCCAGATAGCGCGGGCACTTTTGATGAATTAATATTAAACTTACAGAAGACCATGGGTTTGACGATTGTGATGGTAACACATGATTTAGATAGTTTATGGCATGTGACCAATCGAGTGGCTTTTCTGGGTGAAGGAAAAGTATTATGTGTAGATGCTATGCAGGAATTGGTAAAAAATCCGCATCCACAGATCCAGGCATTTTTTAGCGGCGCAAGGGGGCGTATGACACAAAGGATTTACGATTAAATGGAAACGAATGTTCGTTATACCATTGTAGGTGCATTTGTTATCCTGCTTGTTGCAGCCATTGTCATGAGCATCATTTGGCTTTCTGCCGGTTTTTCTGTGGCTGAATACACTACTTACGAAGTATTGATGCGCGAGTCGGTGAATGGCTTGGCGGTGGATGCAGCGGTTGAATTTAATGGTGTCAATGTAGGCACGGTCAAGAGCATTGAGATCAGTCAGACTGACACACGAGTCGTTATTGTATTGCTAAGCATAAAAAAGAATACACCTGTCACGCTAGGAACGCGAGCAACATTGAACATGAAAGGATTGACTGGAATTGGTTATTTGGCCTTAATCGATAAAGGAGCTGACATCAGGCCGCTCAAAGCATTGCCCGGCCAACGGTATCCAGTGATAAATACTGCGCCTTCTTTATTGTTACGGTTTGATACGGCCCTGACGCAGCTCAATGACAGTTTGCATCAAGTCAGCATGTCTGTTCAGTCACTTTTGGATCCGCAAAATTTACATTCTATCAGGCAAATATTACAAAACATGCAAGCTACCACACAATTTATGCCTCAGCTTTTGCAAGAAAGCCGCCGTGCAATGCAATCGATTACCACGCAAACATTGCCTGCTGCAAATCAAGCCATGACAGACTTGAGTGTGATCACGCATAATTTGGTGGGTGTATCGAATGAGATAAGACAAAATCCATCGGTTTTGGTTCGCGGCACGCGGCCCAATCGGTTAGGACCAGGAGAAAAGTAGCGTATGGCTTTTATTAAAAATAGAGCGTGGGTGTTTCTCGCCATGTTGTTATTGTCCGCTTGTTTATCGCCGGTTAAAACCGAGCAGACCACTTATGTGATCAATACCCTTCCCCCATCTATTGCTAAAAAACCGCAGCATCACGGTACGTTAGTTGTCGCGCAAATGGATTCCAATGCAATTTATAATACGACGCAAATGGCTTATTCGACACGGCCTTATCAAGTGTCTTATTTTGCTAAAAATAGCTGGGCCGATACGCCGGCCACGATGTTGCAATCGTTGTTAATTCAAACAGTACAGCGTACGCATTATTTTTCCGCCGTTGGGTCGCCGTCTATGGTGGGCCATTATGATTATGTGTTAGACACACAGTTGCTGCAATTTGAGCAGCGGTTTTATAAATCTTCAAGTGAAGTGGTTGTCGTCGTGCGAGCACAGATAACAAAAGCTGCAACCAATCGCATCACTGCAACTAAGCAATTTACTGTGATAGAAGCAGCGCCCTTCAATACACCCTATGGGGGTGTCATCGCTGCGAATCGTGCGGCAGCGAAATTGATGGCGCAAATAGCGCGGTTTGTCTGTCATTCCCCTTTATAGGAGCGATGTCCACGATAAGCTAATGTGGGTGGGAACGGTGCTGGCGGCGGGGAATCGTACCAGATTGGGATGATGGCGCCTTTCTGTGAGGTGTAACGAGATACCATTTTGGGTGATCCGAAGATATAGATGCTGCTGCTATCGAGGGCTGCGGCGAAGATTTTATTGTCGGATGCGACATTGGCATGGGAAGTATTGCGTGTTCTGACATAGACGGTGTTGCCGCGTAAGTATTGCCCTTCAAAGCGAGAGGCGTTTGTCATTTCAACATTCATGTTGGTGACAGCACCTGCTAGCCCAACGCGCGCGGTGTCGCCTGCTGTGACGTATAAGCTGTTGCTATTGATCCAATAGACATAGACACGGCTGCAACCGTAGGCCCATACTTTCTTCAAGTTAACATAACCGACTACGCTGGTGACGCCTCCGTTCGCATGGATCATCAGGGAGTCGCTATCTGCGCCTAGGACATTCACCGCACCATTACCAACATGGTAAATGTTTTGAATGCCAACATGCCCAGTGACTCTGACGTTTCCATTGCCGACGTTCCGAATGTTTAAGCAAGGCGCATTCGCGCCGAGGACAGCAACTGTTCCTGTGCCGGTTTGATGGATAAAGACCACGTTCATATCACCCGAAAGGAATATATTTCCGCAATCACATGAACGAATGATTAAGTGGCTGCTCATGACATCACGGCCATAAATGTTGCTGGTGCCGAGGTTCTTGAGCATATGTAAATTATGCACATTAATGCGTACGATCACGTTCTTTAGGCATGCTTTGCTGTCTTTGTTTTTGTGAATGTAAATGGTGTTGTTGTCGGTTACATCTACGGCAATTTGGCGTGTTAAAGCGTTGGGGCCTACGATGAATACGCTGTTATGTTCTGCCCTGCCGACGATTTGTACCTGAAAATCGCCTGACACCTGGACGTTAGTGAACTCAGGCACGGTGACCATGGAGGTGGTAATGGCCTTGAAAGGCGGTGCAGCACGGCTGTATTGGATAGCGGAATAAGGGTAACCTGTGTAATACCAAGGATCAGCGCCCCTGACCCAATAATTAGGATCGAGATTAATTTCCCGCATCCAAGTTTCTCGGAGCAGATTATTGCATAGTTTAGTTTGGTCATAGCCATTGTTGCTGACGCAAGCGGTAAGCGTACAAAAGAGAAGGACAATGCTGGCGAACAAACCTAATTTTTGCATAATGTTCCTTAAGGCGCGAGCGGTGTATATGAAATTTACCATAGATAAGGGGAGGATTAAAGCCAAGTTTTTAGAACATAAAGGTGCACATGCGCTGGTGTATTGTTTTGTATGCGGGCAAT
>JAHFSI010000067.1 GCA_023265835.1 Legionellales bacterium | reverse complement strand
GGAGCGCGGAACACTCAATTGTCTTCTAAGGGAACCGCTGGCCTGGCACTCAGCTAACTGGAAGGGCATCTATCAGGATTAGCCTGTTGATTTTATTGAAATCTACACCGAATGCTTACATAAACCGCCAAGAGTTGATTTAACGATTTATATCGATTATAATTTTGTCATACAAATAACCTATCGATAAGGAGACTTTATGCAAACCGTTATTATTTCCCCCAAATATCAAATTGTTATCCCAAAAGAAATTCGTGAAGCCTTGCATTTATTGCCTGGAGAGGAATTGCAGGTATTTAGTTATCAAAACCGGCTTGAATTTGTGCCTGTCAAAGACATTAAAAAAATGCGTGGATTTTTAAAAGGGATGGACACGGTCCTTAAGCGTGATAAGGACAGAACATGAAAAACAATGTAGTCGACTCATCCGGCTGGCTTGAATATTTTGCAGACGCGCCAAACGCGCGTTTTTTCGCAGCGGCTATCGAAAACACACAAAAATTGATTGTTCCGAGCGTGTCTATCCTTGAAGTGTTTAAACATGTTTTACGTGCTTGCTCAGAAAAGCAAGCATTTGAAAGTATCGAATGTATGCTACAAGGTAAAGTCGTCGACCTGGATATTGAATTATCTTTGAATGCCGCAAAATTAGGTGTGCAACACAAGATACCTCTTGCCGATAGTATTATTCTTGCCACGGGTCTGGCCAATGATGCCATCATTTGGACTCAAGATGCTGATTTCAAAGGGTTGCCACAAGTGAAATACATCAACAAAAATAAGTAAGTATTGGACTTTGGACAACCCCAGTCCCTAAGTGCGTTTGGTTCTGTTCTGTTTATGAGAATCAGCTTGTTGATAATTGTCGTTATTAGACGAAAGCGCTGTTTGGAGCTTAGTCAGCTGAGTTATTATTTTTTCAGATTGTTCTTTTAATTTAGTGATTACAGAAGTCCCTGGTCTTCCCCAAATGAATTTTTGGTATATTCCTGCATTGTTAGGATTTTCATAATAATTAATTCTTTCTGTTAGCTTCATCGCAATACTCTGGAGCTCTTGTAAATATTGATTATTGTCTCGTATGCCAGATATTGCTAAGGCTTTATCTATATGATGGAATAAACTTTCTACTCCAGGAGGCCCAAGTAGATATCCATTAAGAGCACGAATATTATGCATAGCATCTTGGGCTGGTTTGTCTTCGGGGTCTGTTATAAATGGTACTGCATCTTTAGTCGAAAATTGCATTTTTAAAATCCTTAACAAAAAATAAAATAGGAGGTCAAAAGAGCTAGTTTACAGTCAGTATTTCACACGATATTTTTCCTTCCATTAACTGCACATCCACTATGTCTCCCGGCGTTACTTGTTTGGTAGAACGTAATATCGTTTGATCCTTTGCAAGGGTGGCAATAGCAAATCCCCGTTTTAATGTGTTTAATGGGCTTAAAGCATTTAGTTTTGCAACGGCATTTTCGAAAAGTTGCTGCTGTTTTTGTAATGCGGCAATCATGCTGCTTTGCATGCGTTGTAAGGCCAATGTTAATTGTTGCTGTAAATCACGAATACGATGATTGGGGGTGAGTCCGGTTAATTGGGCGTGGTAAGTTTGTAACTTGGCTTGTGTATCATGGAACGATTTTAATTGTAACCGAACTAGCGTGAGTTCGAACAAATCGAGTTTTTGTTTTTGTTCAAGCAAACGATGTTGGGGATGGAGTTGCTGTAAATGCTTGGCTATCCAATCTATCTGTTGCCGAAATTGTAATAATTTTTGTTGAAGTAGACGGAGTAAATGTTTTTTTAATTGTGCAATAGAAAGCAATAATTCTGCTTTGTCTGGTGTCACCAATTCTGCCGCAGCAGAGGGTGTAGGTGCGCGAACGTCTGCGACAAAATCGGCAATAGTGAAATCAATTTCATGTCCTACGCCGCTAATGATAGGAATGACACTGCGATAAATTGCCTGTGCGACTATTTCTTCATTAAAAGGCCATAAATCTTCAAGCGACCCACCGCCACGCGCTAAGATAATCACATCACATTCTTTACGCTCATTGGCCGTTTGAATGGCCTGAACAATATGGTTTGCTGCAGATTCGCCTTGCACCAACGTGGGGTAAATAATAATACCTGCACATGGAAAACGGCGTTTTAATACATGCAAAATATCACGCACGGCAGCGCCAGTGGGGGAGGTGATGATGCCAATAGATTGAGGCAGGCTTGGCAGTGGTTTTTTATGCGAGACATTAAATAAGCCGGCTTCTAATAATCGCTTTTTTAAAGCCTCAAATTCTTTTTGTAATTTACCAATGCCGACGTCTTCTAATAATTCAACTAATAACTGAAAATCACCGCGTCCTTCATATAAACTAATGCGGCCTTTTGCGATGACATGTATACCGTCTTTTGGAGTGAACGTTAAGCGGCGGTTTTGAGGTTTGAACATGGCGCAACGGATTTGGGCAGCGGTGTCTTTTAAGGTGAAATACCAATGCCCAGATTGCGGTGAGGTGAAATTGGATATTTCACCTTCTACCCAGATGGACAGAAAGTTCTCTTCCAGTAATAAACGCGCCTCGCGGTTTAGGCGGCTGACAGTGTAGATTTCATGGGTGTGGCTGATGTCGAGCATGGTGGTTGGACTTTTATGATGAAAAAGGAATGATGAGATTATATATGGAATAAAGATCGTCGTATAGTGAGGGTTTATTATACTTTTATTTTTTGTTGTCTTTCGCTTCTTTGCTTGCTAATTGCTGATATTTTTGAGTATATTTATTTACGAGTATGTCAAATATCATCCTATTTAAGTCGCTTGGCCTAATGTCTTGTAAAAGCATAGGTTGAAATAAAACTGCTTTGCTTTTTTGTTTTTGATCGCTATAAGATAGTCTTCCCATAATTTTATCATATATAAATTCTTCTGTGGTTTTTGCGCTATTATTTTCATCTTTATAGGTTCCATTTTTATCAAGATATGTATCGCATATATTATGAATGATGGAAATAATTTTTTGTTTTACTTTTGCGTCTCTTTCGGTATCTTGCTTACGAACTATCTTTTTCTCTTTCGTATCTATATTTTCAAAATTACTTGCAATGGAAGACATTTCATAAGACATATTTTTTTTTGCTGGTGATGCAACAACTTCCTTTATTTTTTTTTGTTTTTTCGCAAAAATTTCTTCTTGCGCACTAAAAGAATTTTGATGGTCTGTACGAACTTCTTTGATTTGTCGTAATCCAATTAGTGTTCCAGCTGCTACAGGGGCTGCAGCTGTGCCCGCTGTTATTTGTATAGCAAGTGCAGCGCTGATAATACCAAGAGGTGCTAATACCCCTGATGCAATTGCTCCACCCACTATAGCAATTCCAACAAGAACACCTAAACCGATGAGCATCTTAGATCGATGTTTTTTCCAAAAAGACCCCGGTTTATTAGAATCAGCGAGTTTTTTTGATTGTGCGTACACATCGCCCATGCGTTGTAATTCTTTAATAATATCTTTATCCAATATTCCCTCGTCTTTAATGCCTGGTGAACCTGGACTATTATCATGCGCAATCAGTAATTGATGTCCACTGGCGTATAACTCACAAAATATTTTTACGAAACGCTCACGCTTAACGCCTGTATCATTAATACCAGGAAAAACGGGGTTAATTATTCCGCGGGCTTCTTGTTCAGCAAGATAAACTAACATGGCATCCGCCATAAGAAATTCAACACCTTTGCGGTCTTTTGAGCTTTTGCAATTGCCTGTGTCATAACCATACATGAGCCGTGTGGTGGCATCGTATAATGCGGCGGTATAAAGGTTTTCATTTCGTCCTTTATATTTGCTTTTCTTTCCATCGAGTGCTTTTAATGCTTTTATTGCACCATTTAATCGATGAAGTTTTTTTGCTGTTTCATCTAATTTTTTTATTTTTTTTATTTCTAACCGTTTTCTTTGTTGTATTAGGAGGCGATCTAATATTTTTTTAGAAAAATTTTCTGAAAATTCAATGAATTTTTTATCAGGCTTAACAACACCGTTTCGATGATTATTGATACCAACGTTTAAATCGAAAAGTTCGACATTTTTAATATCTTTTTCTTCTGTTTTCCATACTGCGATAGCAGCACTTTTCTCGCGGGCCATTAAAGAATTACTAGAACCGCCGCTTAGTCCCGTTCCGTCAACAAATTTTCCTTTATAATTTGCTTGTTCCCAGGATGTTAATAATCCTCCTAATAAGATAGGAAGCTTATATTCTTCATCACTTTTATTCTGAATTCCCCATGCAGTTTTAAATTCTTTTCTGGCAGTATCAATGGCTTTTTTACTTAGCATTTGTGATAAGTTTTCTTCTGCGCTTGTTTGTCTTTCAAGCTTGTCTTTCATATCAAAACTAGTCGGTGCGCCTTGTCGAACAGCGACAGTCTTGGACAATACTATTTCAGTCCCATCTGCTTTGACATGGCTAACTATCAGCCGATGGGTTGTGGCATTAGCTTCACCAGGAATATGGCGCAAAATAGTGGGATGACATTTTTCGTAGTTTTTCCAGTTACAATCTTCGTCAGGCGACAAAGGAGTAAGAAGGTCTAACAATGCGTTTCTTGCAAAAGGAGGCAGTGCATTAAACCACTGCGGTCTATAGTTTTCTTCAAAAAATATTTTTCTTAATTCTATTTTTTGATTTTCAGTTAATTCAGAAATGCGGGGTTCATCAATTTGTGTTATGACCAAGTGGCCTAGGCTGGTATCATTTTCATCAATCCATCTTGTATAAATAGTTTCTCGTTTTATCCTTGGAATTTCTTGCCAAACATACATGGCTTCACCTAATGCAATATGTTTTGCTTTTAAACCGGATGCTTTAGGCAAGTCTTCATTGTAAAATTGATACAGTTCGGTGCTAAAAGAAACATTGCTGTTTACTTTCATCTTTTCTTTGAATTGATTTACTCTTGTTGTTTTTTCTTCTAAAGAAGAAACATTGCTGTTTTCTTCCATCTTTTCTTTGAATTGATTTACTCTTGTTATTTTTTCTTCTAATAAATCTTTAATTTTCTTTATTCGATTTTGTTTTTCTTCTTCATTTAAAGAAGAATCGTATCTAATAGCATAAATAGCACCATTCGCAAAATTAACGATTCGAATTTTATAAGCTTCATAAGGATCAAATGGAAAGAGATGTGGTGTTTCCTTATGCTCTAAGGTTATTTTTTTAGGCAATGTTACACGAGAAGATTCTTCCGTTACTATTATGTCAGGCCCATGCTCTTTAACTCCCTTTCCCCCAAGATATGATATGTTAACTTTTGTTTTCTTAAAATATTGTATTGATTTTTCTGGTTTTTCATTTTCATAGGCAACACTAGACAGAACAAATACTGGCTTTTTTTCTTGTTTAAACTGAAGAAAGCCTTTTTCGTTAAACTGTAACTGTAATTTTGGTTCGTCTTGCCAGGTTTGATAAGAATACATGTTATTTCTCCTCATTTTTCTTAAGTATAGTAATTAAATAAAAAACCATGGCATTAGCTAAAAATCTTATTGATTGTATTAAGTATTTTTCTGTATTTTTTAAAATTTACTCCCTTTTATCAATATCTTGTATACTGGGTTAAAAGGACAATCGCTTAGCTTAAGGACGTTCATGGTCTAATAGAAAGGGGGGGATTGTTACGCATGAAAGATATCCATGCCCAACGTATTTTAATTCTTGATTTTGGTTCTCAATATACCCAAATTATTGGCCGACGTATTCGAGATTTTGGCGTGTATTGTGAGATCCACCCATTTCATTTCGAAGAAGAAAAAATTAAAGACTTTCATCCTAGCGGTATTATTTTATCGGGCGGCCCTGAAAGCGTGATTGAAACGCAGACTGCGCGCGCACCCAATATCGTATTTCAATTAGGTTGTCCGGTATTAGGAATTTGCTATGGATTACAGACTATGGCGGTTCAATTAGGAGGAAAAGTAGAACAAGGAACACAGCGTGAATTTGGATATACTCAAGTGAAATTAATAAATCGCTCGCCTTTGATGGATGGTATCGAAGATTATATCGGCAAAGATTCCAATTCCTATATCGATGTATGGATGAGCCATGGTGACCATGTGTCTGTGTTACCGCCGCATTTTATTACTATCGCGAGTTCAGAAAGTTGTGAAATCATAGGAATGGCCGATACAGAACGGCATTTTTATGGATTACAGTTTCATCCGGAAGTTTCACATACACGTCAAGGGCTGCGTATTCTAGAGCGTTTTGTATTGGATATTTGCGGCTGTAAAAGAACATGGACCACAAAAAATATTATTGAAGAGTCCATCAAAAAAATTCAAGATCAAGTAGGGCAGGACAATGTGCTCCTGGGTTTATCGGGTGGTGTGGATTCTTCTGTCGTAGCTGCATTACTCAATCGGGCAATCGGTAAACAATTAATTTGTCTATTTGTAGACACAGGATTATTACGCCAGAATGAAGCCAAAGAAGTAAAAGGATTGTTTGCAAAACACATGGGTTTGCATTTGATTACTGTGGATGCAGCGGATCGGTTTTTTACCGCGCTTTCCGGAGTGACTGATCCTGAGAAGAAACGTAAAATAATTGGTAAAATATTTATTGATATTTTTGAAGAAGAATCAAAACAACTTAAAAATGTCAAATGGCTGGCACAAGGGACGATTTATCCAGATGTGATTGAATCGGCCGGTGCTGGTAAAGCACGCATGATTAAATCACATCATAATGTAGGCGGCCTGCCTGATATTATGCATCTTAAATTATTAGAACCGGTGCGCGAATTATTTAAAGATGAAGTGATTAAGATGGGAATTGAGTTAGGCATGCCGTATAATTCCGTTTATCGTCATGCGTTTCCTGGTGCTGGGCTTGCGGTGCGTGTTTTGGGAGAAGTGACCAAAGAACACGTAGCAACATTACGTCGCGCGGACACTATCTTAATTGATGAATTACATAAACATGATTTGTATTATAAAGTAAGCAAAGCGTTTGTTGTGTTTTTGCCTATCAAAACAGTAGGTGTGCTGGGTGATGCACGGCATTATGATCACGTAGTTGCGATTCGTGTGGTTGAAACAGTAGATTATATGACAGCGCACTGCGTGCGTTTGCCGCATTCGTTTTTAGAGAAAGTAGCGAACCGCATCGTCAATGAAGTACCAGGCATTTCGCGTGTCGTATACGATCTTTCAAGTAAACCGCCTGCGACTATTGAGTGGGAATAAGTCATGTTTTCTGATCAAGATTTAATTTGGATGCAGCGTGCGCTTGCATTAGCAAAAGAATCAGCTAATCGACAAGAAGTGCCGGTGGGTGCTGTATTAGTATTAGATGAAAAAATCATTGCCGAAGGTAGAAATTGCCCTATTAGCACTTGTGATCCCTCTGCACATGCGGAAATGGTTGCTTTACGTCAGGGCGCTAAAAATATCAATAATTATCGCTTAGTGAATTCCACATTATATGTCACGTTGGAACCTTGTGTAATGTGTGTAGGTGCCCTGATACATGCACGTATTAAACGGGTTGTGTTTGGCGCAGCCGATCCAAAAGCAGGTGCAGTGACCAGTGTTTTTCAATTAGGCGCTGCGCACCAATTTAATCACCGTATCGTTTATGAGGGCGGATTGTTAGCACAGCAATGCGGCCAAGTGTTAAGTGATTTTTTTAAGGCAAAGAGAGCATAGAAAAGCGTTATGCTTACCAGTTACAATTTTGTATAAAAATTAATCAATAAATGTCTCTATTGAAACATGAAATTTCTGTGAAAGCGTTTTAATTTGTTTTAAATTTAGTTGACGTTTTCCATTTAGAATTTCAGAAACAACACCTTGACTGCCAATTTCCGGCAAATCAGATTGATTAAGATGATGTTGTTCCATAAGAAATTTCAATGCACTTATCCCAGATATGTTGTTCATTGAATGGTTTTTTTGATCATCATACATGGAAATCATATGGCTAATGACATCCACAAGACCAATTAATTTATGCTTTTCATTTTCTCCTACTATATCTAATAATCGATCGAGAATGTTTGATAAGCGTTTATAATCATCATTATTTAATGGCTCATGTATATCGCTAGCAATACACTTCCAATGCTTAATTGTATTATTTAAATCTGTATGTATTCGCATAGTTGCCATTTTAGTTTCTCCACTTTCCTTCATCATATTCTTTATGTGTGAGTATATGACGAATGTAAATTTTTTTACGATTAAAGTGAATGCTCGCAATTAATCGTAACTTATTTCCACCAACATCAAAAACAAATAAATTTTTAACTTTATCGACACTGTTAAATATTTTTTTTAAATCAGTAAAGCTGGTAAAAGCATTATTTTCGGCTACTTTAAACCATCCATCTAAAGCTGATGCACAATTAGGATACTTTTGCTTTGCCTCAATAATTCTTTTCTTTGTTATAATATGCACGTTTTTTGCCTTAGGATCCTTTATTAATTATATCTCATTTTGAGATATATGCAACATTAACTATTTAAATAATGATGAGAAATATAAAGCTTTAATTTATTGATTTTATGAGTATTGCCATCTATTCTTTAACCAGATACGGTGCAATAGCTTCATTGATTAGTGGCAAAAGCGCATCAAAGTCGGCCTGATTATTGGAATATAACTTAAATTCAAGATAAGGATAATAAAATCGATATCCGGTAACACAGTCAAAAGGTTGAGCAAGTTTATCTAGTTTTTCAGCAATTGCTGCTTCACTCACACCAGTTAACAACCATTTTTTATAGCATACGATTTTTTGAAATGAATTATTTTTTAATGTAGGTAGAACAACCGTTTCAAAAAGAGGCAAACATTCTGCGGGCGGCCCTGGGAGCATAAAGATAAATTGTTCATGATGGTCCGCATGGATCTGTCTGATCATACAACCTGCCGCAGTACCATTGGGATTAGGAATAATGGTCGCACCCTGTGGAAACAAAGCTTGTTGTCTATTGCTTTCGGGCGGCGGATGAATACCAAACCGTTTGATGCGTGCTACGATGGTTTCCCATGTGGCTTCGTCAAAAACAAGAGGGCGGTGTAATACATGGCTTAGTGCTTGTCGTGTTAAATCATCTGAAGTAGGCCCAAGCCCGCCTGTTGTAATCAGCGCGCTATGATTTTGCAATAAAAAACGCATGCCATTTTCAAGGGCCGCTAAATTGTCAGGAAGGCTCATGTGCGTACTGACTTGTATGCCTTCACTAAATAACCGTTGGGCGATTTCATGCGAGTTTGAATTGATGATATCGCCATTGCAAATTTCGTCGCCTGTAGCCAAGAGGGCGACTTGATAGGATGTGGAAAGCTTGTCTCTAGCCATGAGGTTTCCTTGGGCAATGTAACAGCTCACCTCACTGCCGCTGAATGAAACCACAACGCCGTCATTGCGAGCGAAGCGAAGCAACCCAGTCTTTTCGGCGCTGCTTTTGAACGTAAAAGGTACTAATCAACGCTGAAAAGACTGGGTTGCTTCGCTTCGCTCGCAATGACGATGAGCTATTATGTTATGCAAAGCAAAGAATTTATTCTGCTGTCCCTTCTTGTGATTCATCCTTTGCAATTGCATCAGATTCAACAGTACTTTTTCCATTTCCATTCTTCCCAGCGGTAGCCAGCTTTTCTCTAATACGCGCAGCCTTACCACGTAAGTTACGCATATAATACAACTTAGCACGGCGCACTTCACCACGACGCTTTAATTCAATGGAATCAATAATAGGGCTATAAGTTTGAAACACACGTTCAACGCCTACACCGTAAGAAATTTTACGAACAGTAAAAGCAGAATTCAAACCACGGTTACGTTTTGCAATCACGACACCTTCAAATGATTGAACACGAACGCGATCACCTTCTTTAACTTTCACTCGCACTTCCACGGTATCACCCGGCTCAAAAGCGGGAAAATTTTTATTGGCTGCGGCCATTTGTTCTGCGTCGAGCGTTTGAATAATGTTCATATTTTCTTCCTCAATAATAATCTAACTACGTTTGCTGCTCTTGAATAAACTCCATCAATAATTCCAATTGAAGCTTATCTAACTTTAACTTTTCTAATAGGTCTGGCCGTTTTAACCAGGTTTTACCTAAAGACTGCTTTAACCGCCAGCGCTCAATGTCTTTATGGTTACCACCTATTAACACATCGGGCACCTTAAGGTCTTGAAAGCGATCTGGCCGTGTGTATTGAGGGTATTTTAACAGCCCTGAACTAATAGAGTCCTTGGCGGCTGAATCTTCATGTCCCAATGCACCGGGCAGTAAGCGCGTGATGACGTCGATCATTATCATAGCAGCGAGTTCACCGCCTGATAATACATAATCACCCACCGACCATTCTTCATCTATTTCAGTTGCAAGTAAGCGTTCATCAATACCCTCATAACGCCCTGCAACTAAAATCAAGCTTTCTTTCTTCAACAACTGTTCAGCTGCTGTTTGATTAAAACATTGGCCTTGAGGCGTTAAATGGATCACCACCGGCCTTACATTTTGCGGCGCAGCTTGTTTTGCTGTCCTAATAGCATCCTGTAACGGCTGTGCCATCATCACCATTCCGGGCCCGCCGCCATAAGGACGGTCATCTACCGTACGATGTTTGTCCTGGGTAAAATCTCTCGGGTCCCAGCATGTTACTTTAACTAATTCTTCTTTTAACGCACGTCCTGTGATCCCGTAGTGCAACAGGGAAAACATTTCTGGAAAAAGTGTAATAATACCAAACCACACGCTAAATCAATTCCCAGTTGACGTAAATGACTTGGTTGGCCAAGTCTACTTTTGTTATCACTTCTGATAGATAAGGAATTGCAATCTCCTTAGTATCTCCCTTCACAACTAATACATCATTAGAGCCTGTCTCAAGTAAGTAAATCACTTTACCTAAAACGGCCCCTGTTTGATCGATGACGGTCAAACCTTCTAGATCCTTCCAATAAAAAGCCCCCTTTTTTAACTGGGGCAGCTGTGAACGCAAAACCGCAATTTTTTTACCCGTCAGCAGCCGTGCTTGTTCTGGGTTATCTAAACCTGCAAACTTGACCCGTATGTTTTGCGTACTTTTTTGGGTCGCCTCCGGCTTGATGAGTGTCCAGCCCGCCGCGTCTTCCAAATACCAAGGCTGATAAGCCAACACATTGGCTGCAGGTTCTGTATACGAGTAAAACTTAAGCCAGCCTTTTGTTCCGTGAGTAGCGCCTAACTTGCCTACTACAACGTAGTCCATTTCTGGGCATTTCATGGCGTTACCCAGAACCATTAATGTTGGGTGGTTTCTTGGGCCTGCTGCTTTTCATATAGCTTAATCAAGCCGCGCACGCGGTCTGAAGGCTTAGCACCCGTGGACATCCAATACAAAGCCCGTTCTAAATTTAATTGCAATTTAACATCTTTGCCTGTTGCAATCGGATTAAAATAACCGATGCGTTCTACGCAACGACCATCGCGAGCACTGCGTTTGTCGCTCACAACAATATGATAAAATGGGCGTTTTTTAGCGCCGCCGCGCGATAAGCGAATAACTACCATCTGATTTTTCTTCCCAAGTCTTGATTAATTGAAGGTGTCGAATTATACGCCAGAATACACGGGTTGCAAACAATATTAATGATTTTGTAAGCGCAAATTTGAAATGTCACCTTTCTGCAAAGTAGAAATGTCACCTTTTTAGTCTAATAGGGTTAACCTAACCTGGATCATAACCCAGGGAGGGCTAAATGATGGTAACAAAGGT
>JAHFSI010000066.1 GCA_023265835.1 Legionellales bacterium | reverse complement strand
CTACAAAAATAAGCACCTAGCCTTGCTGTAACGCTTCCAGTGCATAACGGCGATTATAATCATCGACGACACACGGTACATGCAGCGCAGACATCACTTTCACCGCGATGGATTTCCTATCTAGCGCATCACGCAGCGCTAATGCGTTCATAATGGTGGCCAACATACCCATTTGATCTGCCGTCACACGATCTAGCTCGGTATCACAAAAACCGGCCCCGCGAACAAAATTACCCGCACCTATCACTAAAGCAACTTGCACACCCAGCTTAGCAACACTCGCAATTTCAGCGCTCACTTGCGCTAATTTTTCGGGTTGAATACCCAGCGTATGCTCACCTTGGAGTGCTTCACCGCTTAACTTTAATAGAATACGCCGATAAACCAACTGCTGAGATGTTTTGCTTGGCATAACTAACCGCCTTGTACTTGAGACATCACTGCTTCAACAAAATCCTCTTTTTCCTTCTCTATGCCTTCACCCACTTCAAAGCGTGTGAATGCCAACACTTTAACGCGGTTTTTGTTCAATAAATCCTCTACCGTCATATTGGGATCTTTAACAAACGGCTGCCCTAATAGACTGACTTCATCCAAGAATTTTTTCAAGCGGCCTTGGGCCATTTTTTCAATAATATCTTGCGGCTTACCACTGCCCATCGCTTGAGCAAGATAAACTTCTTTTTCTTTCGCCACCCAATCACTAGGCACATCGCTGGGCGCAACAACCAATGGTTTGGACGCCGCAATGTGCATAGCAATGTCTTTAGCGATTTCTGGATTAGGGCTATCGAGTTCAACTAATACCCCAATACGATTACCATGTAAATAAGCACCAATAGGGTTCGCTGCATCCACAAACGCCAAACGACGCAAATGAATATTTTCGCCCACTTTGGCCACCAACGCTTGACGCGCTTCTTCCACTGTAACATTTCCATGGTCTGCTAATGATAGAGTATTCAGATCAGAAACATTACGTACCTTTGCTTGTAACGCAACGGCTGCCACAGCCTTAACAAATCGCAGGAAGTTTTCATCTCGTCCAACAAAATCTGTTTCGCTATTCATTTCGATCATAACCGCTTGTTTTCCATCGTTTGCCGCTTGAATAAACACAACACCCTCTGCAGCGACCCGCCCTGCTTTTTTATCGGCTTTTGTTTTGCCCGTTTTACGTAACACTTCGATGGCGCGCTGAATATCACCGCCCGCTTCTTCTAACGCTTTTTTACATTCCATCATACCGGCGCTGGTACGTTCACGTAGTTCTTTCACTAATGCTGCGCTGATTGACATAAAAACTCCTATTCACTCTCTCTGCTATCTTCGCCTTTATCACTTTCTTCATTCATTTCTGGAAGTTCTTCTTCAATTTCCACTAACTCAGTTTCAGTGATATCAGGATTGGAAGCACGCGCTTCTAAAATGGCATCCGCAGCGCATTGAGCGTATAAGGCAATCGAACGAGTAGAATCATCATTCCCGGGGATGATATAAGAAATTCCTTTAGGACTATTATTGGTATCCACAACGCCTATCACAGGAATGCTTAACCTATTTGCTTCAGCAACTGCAATATTTTCATGACCTACATCAATCACAAACAATGCATCGGGCAAACCACCCATGTTTTTAATTCCGCCCAAACTGCGGTTTAATTTTTCTCTGTCGCGAGTGAGATTTAAAATTTCTTTTTTCGTCAAACGGCCGAAGGCGTTTTTTTCAATCATCGCATCGAGTTCTTTTAAACGCTTAATGGACTGACGGATAGTTTTATAGTTCGTTAACATGCCACCTAGCCAACGATGGTCTACGTAAGGCATACGGCAACGTTGCGCTTCCTCACGAATAATCGCTTGCGCGGCCGGTTTCGTACCGACGAACAATATCTTGCCTTTTTTTGATGCTATTTTGCCCAATACATTCATGGCATCTTTTAACATAGGCAAAGAGGTTTCCAGGTTAATAATATGGATCTTACTGCGGGCACCATAAATAAAAGGGCCCATTTTGGGGTTCCAATGACAGGTCTGATGTCCAAAGTGGACGCCAGCTTTCAACATATCACGCATCGTAATAGCAGACATTTCTTTCTCTCCAAATTTGGGTTAGGCCTCCACGCATCTCCACTGCCAACCCCTCTTAGACAAACAGGGCACCCGGCCGTGAATCAGGATACGTGTGTGGGTTATTTAAAATATATTAAATACATTGCTAATGAAAGCTCGCCTTTATACCATAGATCACTGTTTTCAACAATAACGAAATGACCATGAATACTATTACAATTAAGTCTGCTGATGACATTGCAAAAATGCGGGTGGCCGGACGTTTGGCTGCAGAAGTGTTAGAAATGATTGGGCCCCATGTTCGTGCTCGCATCACGACCGATGAGTTAAACCAAATTTGTCATGATTTTATTGTTAATAATCAACAGGCTGTGCCAGCGCCGTTGAATTACCGTGGGTTTCCCAAGTCTATTTGTACCTCTGTTAATCATCAAGTCTGTCACGGCATCCCAGGAAGCCGCAAGCTGGTAGAAGGCGACATTGTTAACATCGACATCACTGTTATTAAAGATGGCTATCACGGTGACACCAGCAAAATGTTTGTCGTCGGCAAGCCCTCGATTTTGGCAGACCGCCTGATTAAAATAACACAGGAATGTTTATATTTAGGGATTGAGCAAGTCAAGCCAGGCGCCCACTTTGGTGATATCGGCGCAGTGATTCAACAATATGCTGAAAAAAATCGTTTCTCAGTCGTGCGAGAATATTGCGGGCATGGCATAGGGAAAATTTTTCACGAACCTCCTAATGTATTGCATTATGGACAATTTGGCACAGGAGAAGAGATACTGCCCGGGATGATTTTTACGATTGAACCGATGATTAATGCAGGAAAACGATTTGTGAAGTTATTGCCTGATCAGTGGACGGTGGTAACCAAGGACCATAGTTTGTCAGCGCAATGGGAGCATACGATTTTGGTGACGGAAACTGGGTATGAAGTTTTGACAAAAAGAAGTGAGGAAAAATTTTAAGTTGAAAAGGTAACACCCCTGCCATCATGTCATTCCCGCTTTTCTACTCTGTCATTCCCGCGAAGGCGGGAACCTATTCCGCAATTATCACACAAAGATAAAAGAGTATCATAACAATTGAATTATCAAGCAATGTTTACGATGGAGATAAGTGATAATAGGTTCCCGCCTTCGCGGGAATGACAGAGTAGAGAAGCGGGAATGACAATGGAGTAGGTAGCAGAACATAGGAGTGAAGTTATGTCGAAAAGAAATTCTAGTTTCTACGATTAACTAGCGTTATGATCGTCACACTTCATAAATTTAATCAGGAGAACAACAATCATGACTCACACATTACCCAAACTACCTTACGCACTAGACGCCTTACAGCCCACAATCTCAAAAGAAACCTTAGAATATCACTACGGCAAACACCATCAAGCCTACGTCAACAATTTAAACAACCTGATCAAAGACACCGAATTTGCCAATGCCTCATTAGAAGACACGATATTAAAATCAAGCGGCGGCATATTTAACAATGCAGCACAAGTTTGGAACCATACATTTTACTGGAATTGTTTGACCCCCACTAGCCAACGCGAACCCAGCGGCAAATTAGCGGATGCGATTATTAAAACGTTTGGTTCATTTGATGAATTTAAAAAACGTTTTACCCAAACTAGTGTGACGACCTTTGGTTCCGGCTGGGGATGGTTAGTAAAAAATGCACAAGGCGGCCTAGAAATTATCAGCACTAGCAATGCAGGAACACCCATGACACAAAAACAAAAAGCATTATTGACTTGCGACGTATGGGAACATGCTTACTATATCGATTATAGAAATGCACGGCCTACGTATGTTGAAAAATTTTGGGACATTGTTAATTGGGAGTTTGTGGGGGAGAATTTTGCGTAGATAACAAGATAGTGCCATAATAGGTAAAACTTCAGTAATAATTAAGACGAGGTGCTCATGTTTTCAGAACTTATGCACGATGATAACTCTCCTTCGGATACTTCAGCTCCGCCGCCAGCTCCGCCTTTGAATGTGAGTGCCGCTCTTGCGGCACCTTTGCGTTTTCCTGAGAGAAAAGAAGAAGGCGTTACTGAAACACCTACTACGAAAAAACAGAAGCCTGCTGAGAAAAAAAATGGGGTTAGTGCTGAGGAACTACAGCAACATATTAAGAACCGTGAGGTACAGACTAAAAGAAAAGAGATACTTGATGGCTTAAAAGAAGGCGCGCTTTTTAAAAAAGAAAAAGACCGCAGCAACACTTTAATAGAGGCAGCAAAAAAAATCCTAGAAGAAAAGGAGGATAAATCAAACCAGCCAGACCCACAACTACTAGCGCTAGAAAAAGAAAAAGCTGCTTTTCAAGCAGCGCTTACAAATCTGGAAGATGGGCATACAAATCTCACTTTTGCACAGCAAGCGTTGCGTACTGACAGAGTTGTATCCGAAAAAGCATGGATAAAAGAACAACAAGAAACATTAGATAGTGCTTTAAAAGCATCCTTTCACAACTTAT
Source organism: Legionellales bacterium (assembly GCA_023265835.1). GTDB lineage: Bacteria > Pseudomonadota > Gammaproteobacteria > DSM-16500 > DSM-16500 > UBA4722. The sequence continues at coordinate 7,230 of JAHFSI010000066.1, read as the reverse complement.
TTATCTGAAACACTAGGGGTTGACAATTCAATGAAGCTGTCATCCTGAGCATAGCGAAGGATCACTCTATGTTTCAAATTAACTAAATAAAAACATCTATCTGAGAATAACCCAGGTTATGATGACTTAGAATAAGCATAGAGATCTTAAACTGATCCTTCGTTGCACTCAGGATGACAGCGCCGCTGAATTGTCAACAGCCCCTACATTTATTTCAATAATAATTCAGAAAATGAATTGAATTTTAATGCAAATCTAAATTGAGTCTGCCATGTTTTTTTAATTTCATCTGCTTCTTCAATGGAGATAGAATGGTTTGTAATTAATGTAATCATGATGTCCTGTGTTTTCATTATTTCGATGTCCGGTTTTGTTTTTAATGCTTGCTTACAAGCACGAGCGTCTTCCATAGCCAAGCTAAAATTTTTGTTAATTGCGCAAGCAATTGCTGAACATTCTCCTGGGCCAAGCCGGCCTTCTTGGATAAGATCATTATAAATTTGTAATTCTTTTTCACTATCAACTTTCACAACGACTAATTCATTATTGTTTATTGCCACATTCAGTAGGGCCTGTTGCTCAGGAAAATCAACCGTAATTTCTTCAACAACATGTTCTGTTATCAAAAACTTTCCTGGATAGGCAGCCAGCAAATCAAGTCTATTGATATTTAGAAAATTGATCAAAACGGATGTATCTGTAATTAATATTTTTTTATTAATATCCATGTTCAAAGTCATTTTTCATTTATTTCGCAATGTTCATTTGATTTTTATTTTGATCATTATCAAGAGTTGACAATGCAAACTCATAAAGCATTTTTCCTCCAATGCCAATTGCATCACCAATCTCAATTATTTTTCCGCGTGAAATTTCTTCACGCCTAAAAGCTTCTATGGCTAAATATGAAATCTCAGCGATGAGTTCTCTGTCCCATAAGTTTTTTTCTTCCTTTTCTTCCAGATCAGAAAACATATGTAGAGAAGAAAGAAATCTTTTTCCTTCTTGATATTTTGAAATAAGTTGATCACATTCTTGTTGCGAAATAATATTAATAGAACGCAATCGATATACTGTGGCGTGATAACTCACACCGAAATGATGCGCTATAATCGAAATATCTTGGAAAGTTATATTTTGTGAATAAGGGAGAGTGCGATTTTCAACGTTCATTTTACTATTTGCTGACACATCAAAAATAATTTGATCTTGTCGACTAGACTTCCCTTTATTTAAATTCCTAAGAATTTCATGTATACCTTCTACTGGCATCAAGAACGCGGCAGCAAAAGCATTTGCTCTTACTTCAATCAATTCAGCATTATTTTTAGTACTTGATACTCTGATGCTTTCTTCTTGGTCAAATAAGGCATGTGCATATTCGTGGGCATAGGAAAACCGTTTTCTGGATTTAACATGATTAGCATTCACTAAAATAATTAACCCAGTCTTTGTGTTATTCAGAAAAAGACCTGATACTTCGTCAGGTAAATCAGCACTACAAGCCCATATACCTTGATTAGTGATAAGGCTCGTTATATCCGCAATAGCACCAATGCCAATGTTTAGTCTTTTACGTTCCTGGTCTGCTATATAAGAGCCTTGTTGTGCCGCTTCACCTTTGCTTTTTGGTGGTGGGACTTTATATTGTGGCAATCCTGATCGAGGTTCAAAATCCAAGATTTTTTCTAAGGTAATTCCTTGCTTACATAAATCAACATAATGAAAAATTTGTTGTTTAGTTGACTGGCTTAATTCTGGTGCAGCACGATACAACATAACATCAATATCTTCTTCATGAGGAGTTGTTTCATCAAGAAAATAAGAAATGGAATAATGGTATAACTTTGCGAACTTAGTTAATTCCAAGGTTGAAACAGCTCGATTTCCGGCTTCAATTTGAGTAACAGCAGTGCGCGGAATATGTAAGAATTCCGCAGCTGACTGTTGATTAATACTGCGAGACTCTCTCGCTTTTTTTAATCTTTTAGAAAGCTCCGCTGGATTCATATCAAATTCTCTCCTATTACTGTTCATATAAAATTATATGACATAGAACATTATTTGTCAAATATTGTGTATTTAAGTTCTATAATCGAACTTAAATGCATAGCTTATTGTTAAGAAACATATTTTAATCTGAAAGTCTCTGTTAACTGGGAATTTGTAGCTGAAAATTTTGTGTAGAAGGGCTTTTTGATATTTTACCCCCCCCTTCCTGACCTTCCCCCTGAGGGGGAAGGAAAGTATCTAGCAGTATTCGTTAGAACATTCCTTCCCTCTCAGGGAGAAGGTGAAGCGGGGGATATAAATACTCAATCTATTACCTCGACACCGATTTCTGAATCTCTTGCCCACTATTTTCCATGTCTTTACCAAATCCTTGCACGGTATTACTGCAGCCAGCACCAAACAACGTGCAAATCACACCAACCATCACCACTTTGATAAACATCTTCATTATCTTTCTCCTTGCTTTAACGATTTCTCTAATAGCTCAACCTGCGCCTCTAGTTGTTCAATTTGGTCCATTAAATCCATTGCTAATGCTGCACCCGCTAAATTGATTTCTAAATCGTGCTGTAAGCGCAGCACACGTTGAATGCGCTGCAAATGTCTGGTATTAAATCGCCACATTTCAGGCGTAGTGTCATGCAATTCCAGCGTGCCATATTCGATTAATTCATAAATAAAACTCGATGTAATATGACAAGTTTCACATAATTCTTCAAGGCTCAGCTCAGGATCTGCTTCCAATTCAACGAGCGTAAGGTCTTTTTTAGCCATCCCTGTGTCTCCTAAAGTAAATTTTTGCGCGGATCCGATGGCATCTCATGAGCCATTTTTTCATAGAGAGCACGTTCAGCCTCCGTTTTTGCAGGCGGAACATGCACTTGTAAGACAATATACTGATCGCCTGGCGTTGGTCTTTTAGGTAATCCGCGTCCTTTCAAACGCATCTTTTGACCTGCCTGAGCACCCGGAGGAATTTTTAATTCTACAGGGCCTCCTAATGTCGGGACGGTGACTTTAGCACCTAAAGCTGCCTCCCATGGTGTGATCGGCAAGGTGAGATATACATCATGGCCTTGCAAAGTAAAAATTCGATGCGGTTGGATTTCCATTTCCAAATACAAATCACCCGGCTCACCACCACCTGCGCCTGGTGTACCTTGTTTTGCTAAACGCAATTGCTGCCCTGCAGTAATGCCTGCAGGAATGGTAATTTTGAGAGCGCGCGTGACGTGGTGCATGCGGCCATGTGCATCGATTTCAGGTACCTGTAATTGCACTGTTTTACTACCGCCATGAAACGCATCATCTAAGCTAATAGCAATTTTAGCATGCTCATCACGCCCTTGTTGTCTAAAGGGCCCTCGCTGTTTCTGTCTACGACCACCTTGACGTGCTTGACCAAAAATACTTTCAAAAAAGTCACTAAAGCCACCAAAGCCTGCGCCTTCGTTAGAAAAACCAGCGCCATCAAATCCTGAGAAGCCTTGCCAATCGGGTGGCGGCCTAAAATCTTGACCGCTTTTCCATTGACTGCCAAGTTGATCATATGCTCCACGTTTTTTGGGATCTTTTAATACTTCATAGGCTTCTTGCACTTCCTTGAAACGTTCTTCCGCGTTTTTTTCTTTGCTAACATCAGGATGGTATTTACGAGCCAACTTGCGATAAGCTCGTTTAATTTCTTCATCTGTCGCAGTACGAGACAAACCAAGCGTAGTGTAATAATCTTTAAATTCCATAAGTGCTAGGTCGTTTCTGGCAATCGCACAACAAGCACATCACATTTCGCGCCATGCAATATGGCATTGGCCGTTGAGCCTAACAGCAGCGACAACCCATGGCGGCCATGGCTGCCACACATGATCAAGTCTGCCCCAATCTGGGTTGCCACCTCATGGATCTTTGATTTGGTAGGGCCCACTTCTATCCATTGGTCTTTTTTATCGACTTCTAATGCTTGGCCAATTTTAGCCAATGCTGTTCTTGATTCTTCAATTAACTGGCCTTCAATGTCTTCAATGCCCAAATAAGCATAACTATAACCGGGCATGGGCTCCACCACATGCACTAAGCTCAAACGCGCGCCGGTATAACCGCGTATTTTACGAACTTTTTTAAGAATGTATTCTGATTCATCCGATAGATCTGTGGCTAATAAGATATGTTTATACATAAGATCATCCTCTGATACCTGTTTGATTGTAAAATTCATTTTACACTTAGACAAAGCTGAAGTTAAGTTGTTTGAAGATATTTACACCTTAGCCGTAGCCTTTGAAAACACCAACTGCGAACCACTCAATGCAATTTTGATCACATCACCCGCATTAAATTTCCCAGACAATATCGCTGCCGCCAACGGATTTTCAACATGCTGCTGAATAGCACGTTTTAACGGCCTAGCGCCATATACCGGATCGTATCCCGCATTCGCCAGATAATCCAACGCGTCAGATGTAATCGTCAAACCAAACTCTCGTTCTGCCAAGCGCACCCGCACCCGGTTCATTTGAATATCCGCAATACGGCGTATCTGCTCTTTATCGAGCGGATGGAACACAACTGTTTCATCAATACGGTTCATAAATTCCGGGCGGAAATGTTGCCCAACAATGCGCAGCACCGCTTCTTTCATTTGCTGATAATCGCCCTGCTGGCTTGAAATTTCTTGAATGAGTTCCGAGCCCAAGTTCGATGTCATCACCACGACTGTATTACGAAAATCAACGGTACGACCATGACTATCCGTTAAACGTCCATCATCTAACACCTGTAATAAAATATTAAAGACATCATGGTGCGCTTTTTCGATTTCATCCATTAAAATAACAGAATACGGTTTGCGGCGTACCAACTCGGTTAAATAACCCCCTTCTTCATATCCCACATAACCCGGCGGGGCACCCACCAATCGTGCCACAGAATGTTTTTCCATAAATTCTGACATGTCTATACGGACCAACGCTTCTTCCGTATCAAACAGAAAAGTTGCCAATGCTTTACAAAGTTCGGTTTTACCAACACCTGTCGGCCCTAAAAAAAGAAATGAACCTATCGGCCGATGAGGATCAGAAAGACCGGCACGCGAGCGGCGTATGGCGTTACAAACCGCATTGACTGCCTGGCTTTGGCCGATAATACGTTCATGCAATGCTTCGTCCATATGCAGTAATTTTTCTTTTTCACTTTCCATCATGCGTGACACAGGAATATGCGTCCACTTAGAAACAACTTCAGCCACTTCTTCCGCGGTCACTTTATTACGCAATAATTGTGTCTCGCCTTGTTCAATGAGCGCAGCGGCCGCCAATTGTTTTTCCAGTTCCGGAATACGGCCATATTGCAGTTCAGCCATACGAGTCAAGTTGCCCGCCCGCCGCGCTGTTTCAAGTTCTAAGCGTGCGCGTTCCAACTCTGCTTTGATGTTTTGCGCACCTTGCAATACCGATTTTTCTGTTTTCCAAATTTCGCCTAGACGATTACACTCTGCTTCCAATTTTTCTAATTCGCTATCTAATTTAACTAAACGTTTTTTTGATGCTTCGTCCTTGTCTTTTTTCATCGCTTCACGTTCAATTTTAAGCTGGATGATTTTACGGTCTAATTGATCCAGTTCTTCCGGCTTGGAATCAATTTCCATACGAATATTGCTAGCGGCCTCATCAATCAAATCGATGGCTTTATCAGGCAGTTGACGATCAGAAATATAACGATGTGAGAGTGTAGCGGCAGCAACAATAGCAGAATCCGTAATTTCTACACCGTGATGTAATTCGTATCGTTCTTTCAAACCGCGCAAAATAGCAATGGTATCCGGTACGCTAGGTTCATCGACTAAAATACGCTGAAAGCGCCGCTCTAAGGCAGCATCTTTTTCAATATATTGTCTATATTCATCTAATGTGGTTGCGCCCACGCAATGCAGCTCACCTCTAGACAACGCGGGCTTCAACATATTGCCTGCATCCATGGCACCTTCTGCTTTGCCTGCGCCCACCATGGTGTGAATTTCATCGATAAATAAAATAATATTACCTTCTTGTTTGGCTAAATCATTTAGCACTGCTTTTAAACGTTCTTCAAATTCGCCGCGAAATTTTGCTCCGGCAATGAGTGCGCCTAAATCTAATGCTAATAAACGTTTATCAGCTAATCCTTCAGGCACTTCACCATTCACGATACGTTGTGCCAGACCCTCTACAATCGCGGTTTTCCCAACACCGGGTTCACCGATCAAGACAGGATTATTTTTTGTGCGGCGCAATAATACTTGGATGGTACGGCGAATTTCAGCATCTCGGCCAATCACAGGATCCAATTTACCTTGTTCAGCACGGGCCGTTAGATCAATAGTATATTTTTCTAACGCACGACGTTGGTCTTCTGCATTAGGATCTTGCACTCGTTGACCGCCGCGTTCTTCTTCGATCGCTTTTTCAATCCCTGCCTTGGTAGCACCTGCTTTACGCAAAATATCGCCCAAGTTGCCAGTATCTTCTACCGCAGCTAATAAAAATAACTCGCTAGAAATATATTGATCTTTACGTTTCTGCGCTAATTTATCGGTTACATTTAAAATACGATTTAATTCATTGGAAATGTGTACTTCACCTGGGGTACCTTCGACTTGCGGCAGGTGTTGGATCGCGCTGTCTAATAAAGAACGCAAATTAGCGATAGAGACATTGGCTTTAGTCAAAATAGGCCGTATGCTTCCGCCTTCCTGATCAAGCAATGCCTTCATTAAATGCACCGGCTCAATAAAAGCATGATCGCGCCCTACTGCCAATGATTGAGCATCTGCTAACGCCGCTTGAAATTTACTGGTGAGTTTATCCATGCGCATGAATTGATCCTCTAAAATGATATTGGCATTATCATATAAAATGAGGGCAGTCGCATTAAAAACAAGGATGGCCTATTCAATTTAAATCAGCTTTATCGGTTTCTTAAAGGAGGACAAATCTGGTTGACTTTTGTATGAAGCATCTCAACGGTGTCAGCGTCTCGCACCGCAGTACTTAAGTGGCTTAACTTTTTGCATGCAAATCGTGTGGCGAAAAAAGTCAATGCAACAGCCCCAGCTATCCCTACGTAATAGCTCAGGCCATCTAGCTCGCTAACTCCGGTTGTGCCTCCGATTAGGACTTCCTCCTTGGCCAGTCCGGTTTCAAAACACGCTGTGAATACATCCCTGTACGCTCTGATTTTTCA
>JAHFSI010000065.1 GCA_023265835.1 Legionellales bacterium | reverse complement strand
CAAAACTTTTTAAGAATTAAAAGCGCTTGCAGTCGTAAATGACATTTTTTATATAAACAAGCTCTTAAAATTATTTTGAGTATCATTTTTGTTTGCTGCTTGTTTTTAAGAGGGCCTGTTTCCCCCCCTCACCCGCCACGCTACGCGTATCGGCCTCTCCCGCAGTTACGTTCAGTTTTTTTATTAAGTCCGAGGGCGGGAGAGGCTATGCTAAGCAATGCCTTCCTATTATTCAGCCGATTGCGTAATACTAATCATCTTCTCCAACGCCCTTCTCGCATTCGTCACCACCCACTGCTGGCCATTCGCATCAAACCGTGCGCGAGCACCCATAAATTCATCCACCACATCCCCTGGCTTAACTTTATTAAATTCCGGCACTTTCCCCTGCCTTAATAAATCCAACACCGCCACCAAATGCGGTGGATCATTGCGTGACATGGTCGCACAGCCGCATCCCCGTTTTTTAAAAGCATTGTCCGGTATCTCACTCAGATTAATGACCTCAATATTTTTACTCTGACATGCTTCCCTTAAATTCTTTACCATATGATTTTCAGTGCCTATCGCATATTTCCCCGTCCCCGCACGATCATTAATCGCCATGTCCCACAAATAGGCCGTAGAACCATATCCATCCGCAACCGCCACCACCTCTCTCCGACATTCAGGATGCACGATAACGTGATAATTTTGCTTTTTCCAATAGGCAACCATTTCAGGTTGATAATAACTATGCACCCCGCATTCACTGGCAAACAAAATCAATTGCGCTTGATCAAAGCGCGCCAACACATCCGGCGCCTGCTCTATCAATTTAAAATTTAATGCCGCTTGCCCCGCAGGCCAATAAGCAATTTTTTCAGTTGGAATGCCCAACCAAGCCGCTACATTTTCTCCCATATGCCGATCAGGAATAAATAAAACTTTCTTATTTTGCTTTAAGGCCCATTGCATTATTTTTTTAACATTAGAGCTGGTACACACTGCGCCGCCCTGCGCTCCCGTCATTGCTTTAATTCGCCCAGAGGTATTCATATAACAAATCGGCATCATATGATTTGCATCATAACGCGCATTTAATTGGTCAAACGCGGGCTGCACCATAAAATCTTTCGCTAACATTTCCATCGTGCAGCCTGATTTAGGATTAGTGATATAAACAGATTGATCTTCGTTCGCCAAAATCGCAATCGACTCTGCCATAAAATGCACGGCCGATTCCACAATCACTTTTTTTTCCGGATGCTCAAGAGCCATTAACGCAAGTTGATACGAATCTGCTATCGTACCGCCAAAATAGTTGATGATTTTAACAATCTCTCCGCCCATATAATAATGTGCTAGCAGCAATAACGAATCGCCAAAATGATTCATTGCTGCTTTGATATAAGGTTCCATCCACAATAACGTAGTTGTGATATCCCGATCCGGCAACGCTTGATATTCTTCCGCATAAGGCAAAAATTCCCGTTGATACCAATCCAATGGATAATCATCCTGACAGACCTGCATGTCTGGTTTATAGAATAATTTGTTGGCCGTACTCATGATGCGTCCATCCTGCTAAATTCATTCGCTTTAATAATCGATTCTTGCGCATGATTTAATTTATTTCTAAAATCTTCACGATAATGGCCGCCGCGGCTTTCACAACGATTTAAAGCAGAACGCACGATCAATTCTGCAATTAAGATAATATTTCGTAATTCAATCAAATCACGCGTGATCGCATATTTCCAATAATATTCTTCAATCATGTCTCTGCGCGCCAACACCAGTTTTAATTGGTCCCGCAAGCCCGCTTCGGTACGAATGATGCCCGCATAAGAACTCATTTCTCCGCGTAATCCACGCCAATGCACACTCAATTGGCTGGCACGGCGAGAATCCACCACACTGGCCGAATCCCAATCCTGGATAGGACGCTGCAATGTTAAAGGTTTCTCAATCCTATCACGACTGCAATGCGCGGCAGAACGTCCCATCACCGTTCCTTCCAATAAAGAATTGCTGGCTAGCCGGTTCGCACCATGTAACCCTGTAAATGCTGTTTCACCGATAGCAAATAATCTTTTTAGGTCTGTTTTGCCCTGTATATCCGTCAACACCCCGCCCCCCATATAATGCGCAGCGGGCACCACGGGAACCATATCGCGACTCATATCTAAACCCACGTCCATTAATGTACGATAAATCATGGGAAAACGACGCTGCAAAAACGTTTTATCTAAATGACGGGTATCCAAGTAAACATAACCATGATGGCCCTGCTCGATCTCAGTAAAAATCGCCCGTGCTACCACATCACGCGTTGCCAGCTCCATTTTATGCGGCGCATAACGCTGCATAAATCGCTCACCGGTTTCAGGCAACCGTAAATAAGCCCCTTCACCGCGCAACGCTTCTGAAATCAAAAAATGATTCATTTTAGAATGATAAAACAACGTAGGATGAAATTGATAAAACTCCAAACCACCCACTCGCGCACCGGCGCGATAGGCCATCGCCACACCATCACCGGTTGCAACATTCGGATTAGACGTGTAACGATAGACTTTGCCGGCACCCCCAGTCGCCAATACCGTCACATTTGCCAGAAAAGTATGGATAAGTCCTAATTGTTCAGCCAGCACATAAGCGCCAATCACTTCTGGAAATTGCGCAGGTTGATGCGGTTCCATTTGGGTGATTAAATTGATGGCCGCATGGTATTCAAACAACGTCACTTGCGGCAATTGCTTCACTTGCAACAGCAATGCATTAATAATCGCAGCACCTGTTTGATCGCCCACTCGATAAATACGCCGCACGGCATGGCCCGCTTCGATGCCACGCAATAATTTATTTTCTTCATCACGATCAAATATGACGCCCTGTCTATTCAAATAATCAATACTCGCAGGCCCTTGCTCTAAAATAGCTTTGACTGCTTGCACATTACATAATCCATCGCCGGCGGCCAAGGTATCTGTAATATGTTGTTGAATGTCGTCCGGTATGGCCGCAGCAATACCGCCCTGCGCATAATAACTATTGGATTGATGCAACGGCCCTTTTGCTAACAGCGCAATGCGTATGTTAGGACACAACGTGACTAATTCTAAAATATAAGATAATCCAGCAACACCGCTCCCAATCACCATGACATCAAAATGATAACGCCGGCCTTGTTGTGAGATCATGTTTTGCATATTAAAACTCGCATGTTATCGATAAATCCACACTGCCCGCGGAATGAGTGAGTTTACCCACCGAAATATAATCAACACCACATTCTGCTGCAATCGTGATCGTATCGAGCGACATGTTCCCCGACACTTCTGTCGGTATGCGTCCTTTGCACAAAGCGACGCACTCACGCATCAGCGCAGGTGACATATTATCCAGTAATAAACGAGTCACTTTATGCAACCCTTGTTCTAACACTATTTTTAACTCAGCCGTTGTACGTACTTCGACAATCACAGGACATTTTTGCAAAACATCATCGGGTAATTTAGCAAGCGCCTCCGCCATGCCGCCCAATAAATCCACATGAGTGTCTTTAATCATGATGGCATCATATAAACCCATGCGATGGTTCACGCCCCCGCCGCACTCTACAGCATATTTTTCCAAATGCCGAAAACCCGGCGCTGTTTTGCGAGTATCTAAAATTTGCGTGTGAGTGTGTTTGACTTTTTCAACATAGTGGGCAGTCAAAGTCGCAATAGCACATAAGCGCTGCAAAAAATTCAGTATGATACGTTCTGTCATTAAAATTGTTTGTGCACGTCCTATGAGTGTGCATAATACCGCACCGGGCGGGATAGTTTGCCCATCACGATAATCCGATTGCATGATACAATCACCGGACCGTTGCAAGATAGCTTTGATCAGCGGCAGTCCACACAACACAATCGGGTGCGGATGTTTTGAAATCAATACTGCACGCGAATTTTCTTTAATAATAGGAAACAAGAGTGCTGTCGTTTGGTCACAATATGGCTGGCCTAAATCTTCAATAAACGCTAAATCGATTAATTGCAAATCGATGGTATTCAATTCCCAAAGTGTATTCATGTTACCTACTGGACATTGCTCGTATTGGTATTCGTTTCAAGATATCTCATAGCCTCTTGCGCCAATTCATCCGTTCCATTACGACTCAGTCCTGAAATGTTAAATACCCTGCCTTTCCATCCCAAGCGTTTCACGATCTCTTGACAGCGTTGTTCTGCTTCTTCTGCCGTAAATAAATCTGTTTTATTTAACACCAGCCAGCGTTCTTTCGCAAGCAATTCTGGGCTGAATTTCTCCAACTCCTTGATTATAGTTTTAATATTTTCAACCGGATCACTTCCATCCAATGGTGCAATGTCAACCACATGCAGCAATAACAAAGTCCGTGAGACATGTTTTAAAAAACGCACGCCTAAACCCGCCCCTTCTGCCGCACCTTCAATCAATCCAGGAATGTCTGCCATCACAAAACTTCGTTCCGGCGAGATACGTACCATGCCTAAATTAGGATAAAGCGTGGTAAAAGGATAATCTGCAATTTTAGGCCGTGCTGCAGAGACTGCATGAATCAGCGTTGATTTGCCTGCATTCGGCATGCCTAACAGCCCCACATCTGCTAATACTTTTAATTCTAAGCGTAAATTTCGTTTTTCACCTGGCGAACCTGGAATAGTACGAGTGGGCGATCGATTAATACTACTTTTAAAACGCGCATTTCCAATGCCTTGCGCACCACCTTTGCCCACACACACTTTTTGTCCGTTCGCCGTCAAATCCGCAATCAATTCATCCGTATCTTCATCGTATACCATCGTTCCAACAGGAACACGTAACGTCAAATCCGCACCTGCTTTACCCGAACAATTACGTCCCCCGCCTTTTTGCCCATTTTGTGCTTGATGTAACCGTGCATAACGATAATCAATTAACGTATTAATACCCTCGTCTGCCACAAGAAAAACACTGCCGCCCTCACCCCCATCACCCCCATCAGGGCCGCCATTTGGCATAAACTTAAGACGCAAAAAACTACAAGCGCCATTCCCACCATCGCCCGCTTCGACACGGATTTTTGCTTCATCAATAAATTTCATGGGTACACCAAATGAATGCGAAAAAAAACCCCGTTTTTAACGGGGTTTTTGCCATAATAATTGTGTTAAAAATCAACTCCGCCATCGCTTAGTAAAGCCTCTCCCGCCCTAGGTTCCTAATAAAAACTCTGAACGTGGCAGCGGGAGAGGCCGGCGCGCAAAGCGCGACGGGTGAGGGAGAAAAGCAGAACCAGTTAAAAGCTAGCGAACCTAAAAAGAAAGATGTTTTCCCCTCACCCGCCGCCTTCGGCGTCGGCCTCTCCCGCCATAACGTTCAGAGTTCTTAATTAGATCGAGGGCGGGAGAGGCGTACTAAGCTAAGCCGCAGTCTCTTCCACCACCACCGGCTCAATATTCACACACCGCTTATGCAACGTACCCTTCCTACCAAACACCACTTTCCCTGCCACCAACGCATACAAAGTATGATCCCGCCCTATCCCAACATGCCGTCCAGGATGAAACTGCGTACCACGTTGACGCACAATAATTTCCCCGGCATTCACTAACTGCCCACCATACCGTTTAACGCCTAAATATTTCGGGTTTGAGTCACGACCATTACGTGTACTACCACCCGCTTTTTTATGTGCCATTGCAAACCCTCTTAAGCCGCTACAATCTTCTCAATCTTCACTTCAGTGAAATACTGCCTATGCCCCATTTGCTTTTGATGATGCTTACGGCGTCTAAACTTCATAATATGAATTTTCTTATGCCGGCCTTGCCCAATGACAGAAGCCACCACTTTACCCCCATCGACAAAAGGCTTGCCAATTTGAATGGTATCCCCATTCGTCACCATCAGAACTTTAAAATCAACGGTAGAACCCACTTCAGCCTCTAATAGCTCCAACTTAAGTGTTTGCCCTTCCGCCACGCGGTATTGTCTAGCCCCGCTTAGAATCACTGCATGCATGTCTTTATACTCCAAACCCTGCTTTATTTTTAAACCTGAAAGGGGATGGATTATAGAGATTCTAACGGCGAAGCGCAAGAAACAAATCAAAAAAAATCCACCTACATTTTTTGACGAGTCAAGCGAATCTACTATTCACAGCGCCTTGGAATTTCGACCAAAAGAGCTTGATTTTTACCTAAAATAAGACTAGTAATAACCTGGTTTATTCATTCATAGAGAGCAATGTCATGCAAACTATTGCTGCATCTCAAGCAAAAACGCATTTTTCTATGTTACTTGAGCAAGTTGAAAAAGGTGAGCAAATTATTATCACAAAACATGGACATCCTGTTGCACAGCTTATTCCTATAGCCATCGCGCGTGCACAGACCAAAACCGCTATACAAAAAATTAAAAAATTCGCTAAATTGCATACACTAGACCAGTGTCAAAAGAACAATTCCCCCTCCTAAATTTTACGAAATACAGAATAATACTTGCACAATAATAATATGTTAAATATATACTGTTTTTTTTATGAATGAGCATGTATATGGCCGCATTATTACTTACACCCGCCACACCAAGAAAAAGAAGGTTCTTTTATTATCTCGGTCTTCTTTACGGCGCGATCTTTATTACCGCGGGTTCAATCTGCATGTCATGCTTAGAAGTATTCATCATCGGTTCATTAATCATTACCCTAATAAGTCTCATTGGGATGGTAACTTCAATTTCTGATAAAAATGTACGCGCTAGCCTGTTTTGGATATGCTGTTTAGTACTCCAATTATGCACTGCCCTCATTATCCAGACTGTGATCACTAGCGGCATTGCTGCGGCCGCTTCTTTACCAATGACAATATTAATATTAGGCAGTGTATTGCCCGTGGTAGCTGTATGTGCGGCCCTAGGATATACCGTATGCAAGTTGGGGTATGATTTTTTAAATGGTATACCCGATGTTGCACGCAATTTTTATAACTATGATTTACATCATAGTGTAATGAAAGCATTGCTTTCTCCTGGAGCTTATTTTTTTATACAGAGGATGATGTTAAATTTCAGATCGAACGCAGCAGAGGAAGAAATTATTACTGTTTACGTCGATCATATTAATTATGTGCGCCCAAGAGTAACAAATATCGGTACTATTCACTTAACGGAAATTCCAGCAAAGATTGTCATGGAATATTTATATGGCGAATTGGTTAACCTAGGTAGACGGCTTTTTCCTGTTTTTTTTCCTATCTGGCTGGAAGGAGAAACACTGACGCTATCACACCTTAAAGGAGCATGGAACAAGGAGAGCAAGGATTGGGAAACAGCACGCCAAATATCCCGGGAAGTTAGCCTGAGTCAAGCAAAAGGAGAGCAGCGTTTCTCTTCACATATCATGTCACATGGATTTATCAAACGCAAACTACAGCTCATCACCTGCGATGCTTATGAGACAAAAACAAATGATTTTGTAGTACAGCCAGGCATTGCCTATTTATGTCCAAAGGTAGTAGAAAAGAAAGGTCAGTTTTTTCGGCAGTTTAACTATTCCTATACAAATGGAAGGGGCGAGACTAAAGAAGACGTAGTAGAAAGAGAACAGACTGACTCTTTAGATGCATATTCTAAAGATGATTTAGAAAAACGACAATCGAGCATTCTAAAAACTCTTTCTAGGCGAGGTTATCCTTGTTTTCATAAACCCAAATCACAAGATCCAACTCCTACAACAGCTGGGCCTGCTACTGCCTTATCACAGAACAAGCCGCCATCTTATGGGACAATCTCTTGACAACAAGCCAAGCTCCCCACTACGATCCCAACACTTAACCCATTAACGAGAAGTGATCGCTCATGCCCCTGGAATCCATACGCTCCCTCGTGCAAACTGATTTAACTGAAATAGATCGATTTATCTCTCAAGAATTACAATCGGATATCTCTTTCATCAACCAGCTAGTCGCTTATGTCCTGACCGCCGGCGGCAAGCGAATCCGCCCGCTGCTCGTATTACTTGCAGCCCATGCTTTTCAACACCAAAAAAAGCAGCACGTTGAACTTGCCTCTGCGATTGAATTAATCCACACCGCGACTTTATTACACGATGATGTAGTCGATAGCTCCAGCTTGCGCCGCGGACTTGAGACTGCCAACTCCATCTGGGGCAATGAAGCCAGTGTATTGGTCGGTGATTTTTTATATTCCCGCGCTTTTCAACTCATCGTCAAATTACAACATTTGCCTATTTTAACTATTTTTTCTAATGCAACCAATTTGATCGCAGAAGGCGAAGTATTGCAACTGATGAATTGTCACAATCCCGACACGTCTGAAATTTCCTACTATGATGTCATTACGCGTAAAACGGCAAAACTATTTGAAGTTGCCACTCAAACCGGCGCAGCACTTTGCACCGATGACCCAGATTACTTGGCTGCTATGCAACAATATGGTTTAAATCTTGGCATTGCCTACCAATTAATTGATGATGTCCTCGACTATAGCGCCTCTGCCGAACAAACCGGCAAAAACATGGGAAATGATTTAACCGAAGGAAAACCCACTCTCCCTCTTATTCATGCCCTAACAAAAAGCACCGCCGCAGAAACCGCCCTGCTCCGCAATGCCATCGAAACCGGCTCCACCACCGATCTGACATCCATCGTCAAAATTATTGAATCCACCGGCGCCATCGAGTACACTGCCAACGCTGCAAAACACCATGCAAACCAAGCCCGTGAAGCTCTCACGCGCATTCCCGAATCGCCTTACCGCGATGCCTTGCATAGACTCGCTGGATTTGTAGTAGAACGACGTTATTAACACGGGGTGTAGCTCAGCCTGGTAGAGCACTGCTTTCGGGAAGCAGGGGCCGCATGTTCGAATCATGTCACCCCGAATCAAACAGATTTTATATCAATTAGTTACATTTTCTTGTTATTAAAACTGTAATGTAACTAAGTTAGACACTATCACAACGGCCAAAACAATATGAATCTTTTTGCTAATTTTTCATTGATATTATATTTACAGTGATGAAAACTTGTTAATTTCCCTCGGTTAAAACGAGTATGGTTATATATAAACCGAGTTGAATCAGCTTATTAGAAACGATATTACGCTAATAAGACGGGCCGCTTTCGGCTTTTCTCTTCATTTTTTCAATCAGTTATCTTATTTTAGCCGCAAAAACACATACTTAAAAAATTTGTACTACACTTAAAACATCTACACTGATGTTAAATATGACAAAGATGTTTTGTGGAGAGGAGTATTATGCGATCCGGCAGAAAACCTGAACTTAAAGAAACGGAAAATACAAAGCAAGCAGCATCTGATGCCAAAGCAAAAGAAACGAAGTTAAGTTCGGTCTTGAACTATGTGAGACGTCGACCATGGGCTGGTGTTGCAGCAAACCAAGCGCTGCCCCAGGAAAGAAAAGAAGCATTGGATGCATCTCAACAAGTAAAGGACGGGATGGCACTCTTGAAGATGATTTCTGAAGATTTAACCGCATTATCACCACTTGCCGGCAAAGACAAAATAGATCCCATTATGCAACATGTAAAACGTTTACAACAAAACTTTGTTAAAGCACATAAATTGCAACACGCCGATTTTAACGAACAATTGATTAAAGAGATACAAGTTATTCAATTATTACTAGCAAAACCATTGTTTCCAGGTGATGAAATAGTCCGTACTCGAATCTCTAATGAGCATCTAAAAAAATTAGAAAATCACTTGGTATGTAACACTCAGTTTGATGATAAAAGAGTCCAGCTCGCCAAGAAGGTAACCAAAAAAGAAGACGGGGCCAATGTGGGGTGCAACATCACCAATATTCATGGCATAACGTTCACGGTCAAGCAAGGAAAAACAGTGGGCAATACGCTTTCTGAAGTATTCTCATCCATGGTTCTTCAAGATATCGTACAAACTTCCGGCCCCGAAGATAAATCAAAGACACTCATAGCCAATGCTTTTTTAGTTGTTAAGCAGCCCGAAAAAAAAGACAGCAACTTACCAATAGAAAAACGCTGTGAAAATAATTTATTTGCTGCCAGCGAATGGGCTAGCGGAAAATCTTTTGCAGCGTGTAATTTATTTGGTTTGAAAAAAAGAAAAAAGATGGCAGGAACAAGGCAAGCGAAAGATTTTGAAGATTTACGTAAATTAAATGCGGCATGTAATCTTGGGCTAGAAGATATTGTCACGCCGGCTGCGCTGATTGCAGATTTTGACTTGCATACCGAAAATTTTATGTTAAAAATAAATGATGAAAATGCAACCGACAGAGGTAAAACACAGATCAAAGGTGCTATAGAATATCTTGAAAGACTATTAGAAAAGCCTAGTAATATATCTCGAGAACAGCGTTTACAATATATAATAATGGTTATTAATAAATTGAAAGAATATGGTGCTGTAGTCTATTTTCATAAAATAGACCATGATAGTGGATTTTATCGATACGCTGATCCTGAAAGAAAAATTGATTTTTCATCTCATAGAGAAGCTCCACCTATACATCTCGTTGAAGGAAAATTTTTTCCTCAATTAATTACCCAGCCTACTTCACATATCGTTGAAATTACCGGTGGAACGATTGAAGGACTAGAGCAATTGCTGCTGTCTAACCAAGGCATTGACAGATTATTAAAGATCACTATAGAAAGTGAAATACAAATTATTCACAAAACAACGGTAGATTTTTTTGGCTTGATTCAAGACAAAGCCAATGTACTAGGTACCAATGCTGAAGAAAGACAAGCAGCCGAATTTTATTTATTGAATGAATTTTATTATCACATTACAGAAAAACGCCGGCCTACTCCATCACCCCTCACTCATATTGAAATCGCGCAACTTCAGGAAGAAATTATTCATCAACTTGAAAAAGGAACACAGCTTAAAGTAGAAGACCTGCATCTTCAACTATATAAATGCCTTATAAAAAAACAAAGTGAAGATGGCCTAGCTCCTGGACAACGTGATACCTATGCTCAACAAATTGGGAATTTGACTGAACAAGCTGAGAGCAAGGGATTGACTCCCCAAAGACGGGAGAAGTTGACTCAACAAATTGAGGAATTGACCCTTATACTTAAAAAAGATGCATTAATAAAACAATTAAAAAGCCTGCCTTACATAGAAAAAGCGATGAGAGCAGAAAGGGCGCTTCGTTTTCGCTAGAAACTTCCGTTGAAATAGCTGTCAACAAAAAGACGCAAGCGAACCCGCAAGCGTTCACCTTCACGATTTAAAATCAAAGCACTACAATATCATGATTTAAAAGCTGTTTTTGAAATTAATTCAATATTTATAATACTAACAGTCGACAAATGGAGTCGACTACTGGTATTACAAAACGGAGAATGATCAACGTGCAAAAGTATAAACTGAAAAAACACACCAAGAACAATCATGTGAGTACTCATTATTATAAAATGACCACATTAATAGCTATCTTGACTTTCAGTCCTTAATCTTCGATTCTTCTGTCAAATCCGATCTCCCTCTCCCGCCAACGGTTTATACAAGAACAAAAGCCTTGACTGCGGGAGAGGGTTGGGGAGAGGGAAAATCACTTATTTGTTAGTAAGTTCATCCCATATATTGTCTAATACTTTTCTTTTTTCTGTTAATATTTCCTGGTTCCAAAATCGAATAACTTTATGCCCTTTTTCTTGCAAAAAAATAGTGCGCTTTTCATCATATTTTTGTTGTTCAGCATGGTGTCCACCATCAATTTCAATAATTAATTTTTTCCATAAACAAATAAAATCTACAATATAATTCCCTATTGGGTGCTGTCTTCTAAATTTATATTTTCCAAATCGTCTAGCTCGAAGATATCGCCATAAATAATGTTCTGCACGAGTATTTTGTTTTCGCAGAGTA